>JBDRWH010000067.1:0-8317 GCA_039802325.1 Caldifarciminota bacterium | reverse complement strand
TACTTGGTGATGTTCCTACGCTTTCAATTGATGTCCCTGCACCGTTTGGTATTACCCAGCAGATAAAAACCCGGCTTGAAGCATTTGTGGAGACGATTAAATGAAACAAATTCTAATATCTAAATCCGAAATACTAAACAAATCCCAAAATCAAAAATTCCATTATCCGAATTGTTTAATGTTTGTGACATTGGAATTTAAATATTGTTTGGGATTTGGTGCTTGTGATTTGGGATTTATATCTTTATGAAAGACATCCTGACTCCTCGTGAAAGATTTGGCATGCTTGTGATTGATGAAAAACCTGACCGCTGCCCGGTGATGCCTTTGATCACATCCCACGCAGCAACAGTAGCAGGAATAAAGTTAAAAAGATATTATACAAGTGGTGAAAAAATGGCTAAGGCACAGATAATCGCATGCGAACTATACCAGCATGATGCAATATCAATATTTTCTGAGGTAGGGATTGTTGCGGAGGCAATGGGTTCGGAATTCTACTACCCGGATAATGATTTGCCGGTATTAAGAAATCCCGCATTGAAAGATAATCTTACTGACAAACTCATAATTCCGAATCCCAAAAGGGAAGGCAGACTACCTGTGTATCTTGATGCAATAAAATATGCATATAAGGCAATTGGTGATATTATACCAATCCTTGCCTATTTGCCAGCACCGTTTACTACGGGAATGCATTTATTACCGCCTGACAAATTCTTGATTAATACATTAAAAAACCCTGAAGAGATAAAAATAATTCTTGACGCCGTGTTTGAGGCAACAATAAAGTTTTGCTTTGAGATAATAAATGCAGGGGCATTACCTATTATCGTTGATCCACTTGCATCGGGAAGTGTGATAAGCCCTGCAGTTTATAAAGAGATTGCTTTGGTCTATGAACAGAGATTGGTTGATTACCTCCATAGATATGATTTTGATGTCATATTGCATATTTGCGGTGATACCACAACAATTATAGATAATATATTATATACTAACGCAGATTTGATCAGTCTTGACCGTGTTAACATGGCAAGAGCAATGGAAAAACTGTCAAATAAAATGAGATTGATTGGTAATTTTGATACAGGGTCTATATTACTTTCTGACCCTGAAGAGATTTACAGGACAACTGCAATCATGGTTGAACAATTGAAATTTGCCCGCAAGGGTTATATTGCCTCCACTGGCTGTGAAGTGCCAATTAAAGCAAAAAGAGAAAATGTCTTGGCATTTATAAAGGCAGCAAAGGAGAAAGGATGGTACTGGGTATAGATGTAGGTTCAATATATACAAAGGGTGTACTCTTTGATGGAAAAATCATTAAAAAATCGGTGGTCAGGACTGCTTTCAAACCAAAACAGGCAATTAACGAAATAAAGAATCAACTCGGTGGATTTGATAAGATTGTTGCTACTGGTTATGGAAGAGAATTGGTTGATAATGTATACAAGATTGTTACCGAAGTAACTGCATTTGCCCGCGGCTCAACATATTTCAATCCAGAAATACAAACAATAATAGATATCGGTGGACAGGACAGTAAGGTGATTAGAGTAAAAAATGGAAAGGTGGTGCGATTTGTGATGAATGACCGTTGTGCTGCAGGGACCGGAAACTTCATTGAAAAAATCGCCGATGCATTGAATCTATCGCTTGAGGAATTCGGTGCACTTGCCTTAAAATCTGAGCGACCAGCAACAATTGATTCCCTCTGTGTGGTAATGGCAGAAACGGAAATTTTAAGTTTGGTTCAGGAAGGCAAGAGACTTGAAGATATTATTTTCGGTGTCTGTGATTCACTTATCCGTAGAATAAATGGTATAGCAGGGCAAGTCATCATAGAAGAACCTTTACTATTTTGCGGCGGTGGCGCATTGAATCCAGGATTGGCAAAGGCTTTAAGGAGATATTATAAAGAAACAATCATTCCTGAAGACCCGCAATTTGTTGGTGCTATTGGTGCTGCAATGCTGGTCTGATTTTTGAATAATCGGGGTTAATTCGTAAGAATTTTATCCGCCATACAGCATGGCTGATTGGTGTGACAAAAGGCTTATGTCTGAACTCCAAACATAAGGTCTAAACTTCACTTGACAACTCTGTAAAATTGATTATAATTGCGTATGCCAAATAAGGTTGTTGTTCACTATGTTGACCACCGGATTGAGCGGGGTTATACCTCGGATTTCAAGGCTGATAAACCATTGTTTCACCTGGTTATTAAGGAAGGCGGAAAGGAAAAATCCGTACCGGTCAAGATTGCAAATCTCAAGGCAGTATTCTTTGTTAAAGAACTAATGGGAAAATCACGAACCCGACCTGTGAAGAAAAAGACTTTTGAAGAACTTGAAGATAAAAATCTTATTGGCAGAAAAGTAAAGGTTGAGTTTGTTGATGGTGAAATCCTTTATGGTTTGACAATGGGTTACTCACCTCAGCGTCAGGGTTTTTTCTTTACACCAATTGACCCCGAAAGCAATAACGAAAGAATCTTTGCTGTGCTAAGTGCAGTAAAAGATATTACCTTCCACGACTAAGGCACTCAAAAATCTATTGATTTTATATTGATTCTGATTATAATCTACTGAAATGGAGTCATTATGGATATCTTGAAAAAATTGAAAAAAGACAAAAAGCCTGAATCTGTTTTTGATACTCTGATTAAGAAAAAATCAGCAGATGAAAAGAGTACACAAAAGCCTGAAGATATGGAAGTCAGGGCAATAACACCTGATAAACCTTTGTCAGAACCACAGCCGGTAGTAGAAAAGAAAGAAGCACCGCAAAAAAGAGAATTCCGAACTGAAGGTATGCACGAGTTTGATATTGATAGTCTTGGCGTGGATAGTGAGGCATCATTGAAGATTGAATACAAAGCCAGGATTATGACTCTAATTGATGAAAGTCGGTTTGATGAAGCAATTGAATTATTAAAGGAGCTCAAAGAGAAAACCCGGGGCACATTGTGAATGTCATAATTCCAGTGGCGGGTGAAGGTGTCAGGCTAAAACCGCATACCCATTTTCTGCCAAAGTGCCTTTTGTATGTTGCAGGCAAGCCTATACTTGCACATATTCTTGATGGCATCAAATCTGTAAAAATTACACACATTGTAATCGTTCTCGGTTCACAATCTGAAAAGATAATACAATTTTGTAAAACACAACCATTCAGGTTCAAGTTCGTTGTCCAGAATGAACGTTTGGGTTTGGGGCATGCGATTTATCTTGGTTCAAGAGGATTAAAAGGACCAACTCTCGTACTCTTAGGTGATACAATAACTGATTTTGACTTCAGAGATTTTGCTGGCGGAATACATAAACTTGGGGTCAAAGCAGTTGATAATCCGCAAAGATTTGGTATTGTTGAAACCAGAGGCAAGAAAGTGGTCAATGTTGTGGAAAAACCAGATAAACCAAAATCAAATCTTGCTATTGTTGGTGTTTATTATTTCAGTGATGTTCAGAAAATTCATCAGGCAATGGCGGCGGTTATAAAAAAAGGAATAAGAACAAAGAATGAGTATCAACTGACCGATGGTCTGGGATTGCTTATCAAGAAAGGTGAAATATTTGAAATTGTGAAGATAAGAAATTGGTTTGATTGTGGTACTCCAGATGCCCTGATTGAAACCAATCAACACTTACTAAAAGATAACCATTATTTTCCCAGGTGCAATAAAAGTAAAATCATTCCGCCGGTTTATATCCCTGACTCGGCTCAGATAATTGACTCAATTATTGGACCTAATGTTTCTGTTGGTCAAAATGTAACAATAAAGAGTTCTGTGATTAAAGACTCCATTATTAATAATAATGCATGCATTGAAAATGCGATTTTTTCTAATTCAATCATTGGTCAGAATGCGCTGGTTCGGGGAAGTTTTAAGAAATTGAATGTAGGTGATTTTTCGGTGATTGAATTTCCATGATTCCATTTACACAACTATCTGTTCTATTGTTTCACGGACTGTTTAATACTACTGACTTAAATCCTCCAGATATTCAAAATCTGATTCAGACCGGACTTGAGTTCGCTTATGTTGAAAAATTTGACAGTGCTGAGGTGTATTTTCAGGAGATAATTAAACAGTATCCAGATAATCCCGCAGGCTACTTTTTTAAATCGGCACTTTTACAACTAAAAATGATGGACCGTTGCCATTTCAATGAAGAAAAAGATTATTATGAGTTGATGAAAGAAGTGAGGAAAATTTGTGAAAAAATTTTGGAAACTGAAGAAAATTTGTGGGCTGAATTCTATCTTGGTTCAAGTTATGCATATCAGGCAGTGTACGAAGGATTGAAGAAAAAATATCTTGAGACCTTCAATTATGGTGTGAAAGGCGGGAGGATACTACAGTCAATTATCAAAAAAGACTCTTTGTTTTATGATGCATATTTAGGTACTGGAACCTATGAGTATTTCTGGGCAAGGGCAAGCAGATACCTACCTTTTCTAAAACTCGTGGGCGGTGATGTTCCAGAAGCAATCAGAAAACTACACATAGCTGCTGAGCATAGCCTTTATGAAGGTCCGACCGCAAGAAATTCTCTGGTCTTTATCTATGGTGAAGAGAAGCAATACGAAATTGCAACTCAGATAATTGACAGTTTAATAAAAGATTATCCTGAATCCAAAACCTTCCATTGGAACAAGGCTGAATTAGAATTCAAGAAAAAGAATTATGCTGTGGCGCTTGAAACATATCAATGGCTATTCAACAATTATGTTGCTGATGAAAATTATTCAAATCTGGCACAGTGCAAACTCTATATAGGCAAGTGTTATCTTGAAATGGGCAAACGCCCAGAAGCAAAGTCTGTATTAAAAGAAGTGATTGGTTATAAGAAATTTCAGGAACAATATCCTAAAATAAAGGAATATTGCAGAGAAGCATATAGTCTTTTGAGCAAAATACTATAGAAATTGAAAGATTTTATTAAAACCCATGAATCTCCAGCCGTGAATCGTGTTTCAAATAAGAAACTATTAGTCATAACATACTACTGGCCACCATGTGGAGGTCCAGGTTCAATCAGACCGGTAAAATTCGCAAAGTATTTGCCTGAATATGGGTTCGAGCCTCTAATACTTACCTGTAAGAAAATTGCATACCATTCAATTGACCAAGAACTTGATAAAGATATAACCGGCATCAAAATATACAGAACTGAATCTTTTGATCCAGCACGCATTCTTTATCTCTTGGGTATGCGTATTTATGAACCCAGAAAATGGCAATTACCGATAAAACGCAGTTTGAATTTTCCTGACAATAAGACAGGCTGGATTCCATTTGCTTACAATGCAGGGAAAGGAGTTGAGTTTGACTGCATATTTGTTACTGCACCACCATTCAGTGCATTCATTACCGGCTATTTACTTTCAAAGAAGATTTGCAAACCATTGATCCTTGATTTCCGTGATGCGTGGCTTGAGTTTCCATTTATGCCCTACAAGAACAAATTACAAAAAGAATTTGTCAGTTACTGGGAAGAAAAAGTTGTCCATTGTGCATCATTAATCATTGTTGTTAGCGAAGGGATTAAGGCAGCCTTGATAAGCAGGTATCCCGAGATTACGAAAAAAATCTATGTGATACCAAATGGTTATGACCCGACTGATTTTCCTGAAATTGCGTCTCCTGAAAAATTTACGATATCGTATCTTGGCACAATCAGAAAAGAAAGAAATCCAGAGACATTTCTTAAGGCGGTTCAGAATTTTCTGAATGAGAATCACCTCCCACCAAGCAAAATAGAGGTAAAATTTATTGGGCATATAAGCAGGGAATATCTTGAAATGATAAAACAATATCCATTTACAAAGGTTTTCGGTCATCTTGCATATCATGAGGCGTTAAAGGAATTCGGCACTGCACACCTGGCATTTATAACCACGACCGGCAGTGAATTCTTTTTTGCCAGCAGACAGAATGAATATCTTGCTACTGGCTTGCCAATTATCTCTTGCGGAAAATCCGAAGGTTTTTTCATTCTGAAACAAGCCCATGATAAGGGTTATCCAGTCAAATTATTTGATTATGATGATATCAATGGTATGAAGAATGAGATTTCTAACATACATGATGATTATATACACGACCGTATTAGAAAAGCCCCCCATCCGTTTCCTGAATACACACGTCAGAATCTTGCGCACAAACTTGCTGAATTGATTAAAGAAAAACTATGTGCTAAACAGAATATGCTAAACCGTAGATTTGATTCAAATTACAAACCTTGATTAGTTAATATTCTGATTGAATTCATTCATTCTCACATTCTGGTAATTATGAGAATGTGGGAATGAGTTTTTTTCAAGTTCATAAATTTAATATTTTGATTTTCTCCTGAATTTCACGATAGGTTAGATTTTTTTCTTCTAAGACAGTATGACGCCAGGGGCGAATTCTCTTCGCATACATAACAATTTGTATAAAATCATCTGGCTTGATTTTCAAATAAGAAAGTTTTGAAGGAAATTTAACAATTCTATACAATCTTTGGACTGATTTTAAGTAAGGATTTTTCTGGAGCATCATTGTAAAGATTGTAGCAATCCCCACCTGCTCACCATGAAGGGCATCACGCCCCGGGAATAAATAATCCATTGCATGGCTTATCTTATGCTCACTCCCGCTTGCGGGCCTTGATGAACCAACAAGGCACATTGCCAGACCACTTTTGAGCAGACCATCACAAAGCGCTTCAAGAAATTTTTGACTCTTAATATTTTTCGTTTTTAGTTTTAACAATTTCTTCGCACCGATTTCCGCCAGTCTCAGGATTTTATTATCGATTTTTTCTCCCCTTTTTCTTTTCGCCAGCCGACAATCAAATACGGCAGAAAGATTGGAGATCAGATCGCCTACTCCTGACCGCAGATGCCTTATTGGTGCTTTTTTTATTATGTTAAAATCTATGATTATTCCGTAAGGGGGATTGGTCAGATGGCTCACTGGTATTCCTTTTTTATTTAGGATCACTGAAACCGGTGAGGCAATGCCATCATTAGATAGAATTGTCGGTATACTTATAAATTTTATTCTGTTCTTTCCTGCGGCAATTTTTGCGACATCAAGAACCCGACCACCTCCGAAACCGATAACTAAATCAAATTTTTGCTCTTTAATCAAATTTGCAACCAATCTTACAGTCTTCTCATCGCTCTTTTTGATGAACTTGTTTGAAATTGAAACATTTTTTTCCTTAAATAGTTTGACAATTCTTCTGCCGCCAATCTTAAATGTTTTTTCGTCACATAAAACAAGAATCTTTTTGAAACGCACATGCTGCTCTTGCAAGATTTCATAAATCCTGTCAATGATATTATGTCCCTGAATAATGAACTCTGGCACTTTTACAGATTTACGTTTATCATGCATCAATCTAATTTTCTTTGCCATTTTTTAAGATTACTGATATTTACCTTTAAGTCAATATGCTTCTGCTAATTTCAAAAAGATTATCCAACCACTTGACTTTTTTTTGGGGGGGTATAATATTATTGTGGAAGAAGGAGGAATTATGAGAAATTTCCTCTTGTTTTTGATTATGCTTAAAATGAGTATAGCAGTAACATTGCCAGCTGACATTAAAATCAATGAGCCTGAGGTTTTAGATAAACAAAAATTCAGTGCGCTGTCTGTTATACCAATTGTAAATTCAGTAAATTTTTCAGCCATAGATTCTTCTATCTATGCATATTCACTTTGGACTCAAAGTCAGGAAAATATAGGTTATAATCCTCATATTTCAGCATTGATGTTCACCTGTAATGATTATGGTTATTATCTTCGCATAAATGTCTCACAAACAGATAATTTGTTTTCTTTCTCGCTAACTGATGTTGGAGTATACAATGCGCAGTTAGGTGGAGTAAGGAATCCTAATGCTATTGCCTCAGGGTTTGATTTTGTAGGAACAGGACCGCATATTTCTTATTCTTGTGGATATATGGAACAAGCCCTGATGGTCGGGCAATTTGAATCTGGTGGTTGGTGGTCTTCATATTGGGATCCACCGGTTGACCTCGGACCAGGAATAAATAAAGCCTGGTGGAATATCGGTAAGCAATTTCCGAATGGAAACATATTATTTATTGCGGTTACTATAGAAAACTATTCTGATGATAGAAAAATTATCTATCGCACCTATAATTGCAATCTCACGACCCAGCTGGCTGGTGGTTATATCAATCCTGATTATCGTAGATACTGGGGATTTGATATTAATAATGGTATTGCCTATGTCTTTTACTATGATACACTCTTGAATATCTACTACCGCACGACAACCGATGGCAT
>JBDRWH010000066.1:0-8502 GCA_039802325.1 Caldifarciminota bacterium | reverse complement strand
ATCTTATCCTTGCAGTAGCAAAAGTATCATGACTGGCAAGATTTATCCTTGGGATTATCCACACATTGGTATCTGAAGAAATGTCTATCTTCATCAGATTCAGCCATGAGACCTGGTCATTAGAAATCTCTATATACAACGTATCATCAGGACCCATATTGTTATTCGCAAGTGAAAACCTATACCAGAAAAACAGACTTTCAGGACCATTGTATGCAGTCAGATCTAACCCTGGAGTCAACAGAATTGACCAGCCAGTCCTCAAAGTATCTGCTGCATCATAGACCCTCTGTCTTGCGTGGGAAGAATCCGGGAATGTGTAAGTGTAACGATACCAGGTAGTCATATTCGCACCGGATTTCAAAGTATCCCAGCCCTGGGGTGGAAACTGGGGACCAGAAAAACTCTCAATCAATACAGGTGTCTGGCTGATTAACAAATACATCAGAAGGTGCATGGGGAATTATACTTTGATTGTTTGTAAAGTCAAGATAGCTCATTTTGCCCTTGATTTTTTTATTCTCTTATATATAATATTGGTCTTATGCAAAAGATTGATAAGATCATAAAGCAATACAAAGATAAGGAAATTGACCTTATTCAGGTTCTTCACAATATTCAAAATGAATACAATTATCTCCCAAAAGATGCACTTGAATACATTTCTAAAGCCCTGCATATCCCATTGAGTAAGATCTATAGCATTGCTACTTTTTACGCAGCTTTCAGCCTGAATCCAAGAGGCAAACATGTATGCACGGTCTGCATGGGAACTGCGTGTCATGTGCGTGGTGCACCAGGAGTATTGAATAGATTTGAGGAAAGACTTGGAATAAGTGCGGGTGAGACTACAAAGGATAATCGCTTCACTCTGGAGACTGTAAACTGCCTTGGTGCGTGTGCACTGGCTCCGATTGTGGTGATTGATGGCGAATACTATGGTCAAACAACAGTCAATAAAGTGGATAAACTATTAGAAAAATATGCAAAAGAAGAAAGATAAGACTAAAGGTTTCAGATTAGATTTGCTCATCTGTGCGGGTACGGGTTGTGTGTCAAATCGTTCTTTTGCTGTCAAAGAAGCGTTAGAAAAGGAAATTGCCCGTAGAGGATTGCAAACCGAGGTGCGGATTATTGCAACCGGGTGCCAGGGATTTTGTGAGAGGGGACCAATTGTGATTGCCCAGCCAGACGCCATCTTTTATCAGCGTGTGACTGAACAGGATGTACCATATCTTGTTGAAGAACATCTAATAAAAGGAAGGCCTGCAAAAAAACTGATGTATGTTCCGGAAAAGGAAGCACTTCCCATTCCCAAGATGTCTGACATCGGCTTTTTCAAACACCAGCGGCTCATTGTTTTAAGAAACCGGGGAAGGCTTGATCCGGAAAACATTGAAGAATACATTGCATTTGATGGTTACCAGGCACTTCAGAAAGTGCTTACATCCATGAAACCGGACGCTGTAATTAATGAAATCAAAAAATCAGGATTAAGGGGTAGAGGCGGGGCAGGATTTTTAACTGGAGTAAAATGGGAATTGTGCCGTTCTGCAGATGAACATCCAAAGTATATTATCTGTAATGGTGATGAGGGCGACCCTGGTGCATTCATGGATAGAAGCGTATTAGAAGCAGACCCGCATTCAGTTATTGAAGGTATGCTTATTGGTGCATTTGCAATTGGTGCGCAAAAGGGTTTTATCTATGTCAGGAAAGAATATCCACTTGCAGTAAAAAGGGTAAACATTGCTTTGAAACAGGCACTTGAATATGGTCTTCTTGGTGAAGACATTTTGGGCACGGGTTTTAATTTCTTCATTGATGTGGTTCAGGGTGCTGGTGCATTTGTTTGCGGCGAGGAGACCGCCTTAATGTCCGCAATTGAAGGAAAAGTTGGCAGACCAAGAACAAGGCCTCCTTATCCTGTTGAAAAAGGATTATGGGGTAAGCCTACGAATATCAACAATGTGGAGACTTGGGCAAATGTTCCTGTGATAATCCTGCGTGGTGCAGAATGGTTTGCATCAATTGGTACTGAAAAGAGCAAGGGAACAAAGATCTTCTCGCTTGTTGGCAAGATAAACAACACAGGTCTGGTAGAAGTTCCAATGGGAATTACTGTGCGTGAGATAATTTATGATATTGGTGGTGGAATTCCTAACAACAAGGAATATAAGGCAGTCCAGACTGGTGGTCCTTCTGGAGGTTGTATTCCAAAAGAACATCTTGATTTGCCTATTGATTACGAGAGTTTAAGTGCTGTTGGTTCAATGATGGGCTCGGGCGGAATGATTGTAATGGATGAGGATACCTGTATGGTGGATGTCGCAAGGTATTTCTTGAATTTTACCCAGCAGGAATCCTGTGGTAAATGCGTGCCATGTAGACTGGGAACAAGACAGATGGTGGAGGTTCTTAATCGCATTGTGGAAGGAAAAGGTAGGGAAGGAGATATTGAATTGCTTGAATCTATCGGTAACAATGTCAAACTTGCATCATTGTGTGGTCTTGGACAGACTGCACCAAATCCAGTTTTGACCACAATAAAATATTTCAAGAGTGAATATATTGCACACATAAAAGAAAAGAAGTGTCCGGCACTTGTGTGCAAGGCGCTCATCTCTTATGTAATAGATCCTGAATTATGCACCGGCTGTGTTGCATGTGCAAAGAATTGTCCAACAAAAGCCATTAGCGGCGTGCCGAAGAAAGTCCATAAGATTGACCATTCAAAATGTATCAAATGTGGAATCTGCTTGAGTGTATGTCCCACGAAATTTGGGGCAGTGAAAAAGGTGACACCGGCTTTATGATATCGATAAAACCCAAATTCCAAATTCCAATAGATAATTTTCAAACTGTATGGTCCGACCTGATGATTTTCATCAGGGCATCCTTTAGTTGGACCATGAGGTAACTCATTGATATGTTGAAAATTACAATAAACGGAAGAGAATACGGAGCAAAAAAAGGTGAGACGGTGTTAGAGGTCTGTCGCCGTGAGAATATCTATATACCTACGCTTTGTTATCAGGAAGATTTAACTCCTTATGGCGGTTGTAGGCTGTGTATTGTTGAAGTTGAAGGAAACCCCAGACCAATGACTGCCTGCACATTGCCGGTCCAGGATGGAATGGTTGTTAAAACCGATACACCACTGCTTAAGGAATTGCGCAAGTTTACACTACAACTAATTCTTTCGGAACATCCTTATTCCTGTCTTATCTGCGACAAGACAAAAGAGTGTGCTAATTATATGGAATGCATAGAAAAAGAACCCATAACCTTTGGCTGTAAGTACTGCTCTAAAAATGGTGATTGTGAATTGCAGAAACTTGTAGAAGAATTTGGTATAAAAGAAGTTCCCTATCCCTTCCATTATAGAAAACTACCTGTGGAAGATTATGACCCATTCTTTGAGCGTGACTATAATCTCTGTGTCCTCTGTGGAAGATGTGTTAGGACCTGTGCTGAATTGAGACATGCGTTTGTAATTGATTTTCAACATCGTGGTCCGAAAACTCTTGTAGGCACACCGTTCAATATGCCACACCTTGAAGTAGATTGCCAGTTCTGTGGTGCATGTGTTGACGCATGTCCAACTGGTGCAATGCGCGAGCGGTACGCAAAATATCTGGAAAAGGGCGGCGAAAAGACGAAGACCTACTGTATGCTTTGTAGTATGGGGTGCCCAATAAATGTGGAGACAAAAAAGAACAGCGTCATTAGAACAGTCCCCGAACAAGAACCGCTTTGTGTGCGGGGTAGGTTTGGCATTGCACCACTGGTCAATCATCCCAAAAGGATTACTTCACCATTATTGAGAAAGGATGGTCGGATCGTAGAGATTGATTGGAATGAGGCACTTGATACCGCAGCAAGGATTCTGAATGAAAACAAGGGCAGAACAGGTATTATATTCACACCTGCATTGACCCTGGAGGCGATCAATGGACTGAATACTGTTGCAGAGATTATGGGTGTTGAGGATTTCGGAACAGAGGTCAGTGCCTTTGATAGTTTTGAGAAGATTTGTTTTGAGAAAAAGGATAAGAAGTCAGCACTAATTGTTTTTAATACTGATTTGATTGAAGATTTTTCAGTTTTTCTATTGAAACTCAGGAAATTTTTTAACGAAAAGCCAATTATTATCGTGGTTGACCCGATTAAAACGAAACTTGCTGAGTATGCAGATCTATGGTTGCGGGTTGAACCGGGCAGGGAATTTGAAGTTTTTAACTTATTGTTGTCAGACCAGAAGTGTGAAGACTTGGCAGGAATCAAGAAACAGGATATCATTGAGGCGCGTAAGTTACTACTGCGCAGGGAAATATGTGTCATATACAATCCCAAGAACATGCAATCTATACCTTCAAAGGAAGGGCTGAAATGTTATCCACTGGTTGGCACATTGAATTACACTTTTATCACCAATGCCAATATGCCCCACATAAATGACATAATAAAAAATGATAAGATTGAATGTTATTATATTGTCGGTGCGAATATTCCTGTTTCAGAAAGAATTAGAAAGGTAATTGTGCAGGACTGTTTCCTGCCTGATTTCGAATTTGACCTGTTTTTACCTGCTGCAATGTTTATTGAAACAGAGGGGAGCTTTGTTGACTTATCAGGGAAGGAGAAAAAACTGCAAAAAGTTGTTGAAGCCCCTAAGAATGCGAAAGCTGATGAGTGGATAATAAAGAATATTACTGAGCGCCTTGATTTTGAAATGGCAAAGAGCCCGGGTTATCATAGACCACAGGAAATACGTAAACAAGCGCATGAAAAGGTGAGCAAAGATTATCCATTCTCACTTATGGTCAGGGAAAATGGATACAGATTCAGAAATAAATCTCTTTCAGAGATATTGAGAGGGTTTCAGAGAATTCACAAGGATGGATGTTTGTGGATCAATCCAGCAGATGCTAAGTCGCTCAATTTGGCACAGAATAGCCGAGTAAAACTGGTAGCAAAGGATTTTGAGACAGTAATGCCGATCTATGTGACTGACAAGGTGTCTAGGGGCGTGGTCTTTGCCTATTATGAACCAGCAAAGGGTTTGATTGAAAACCGTGCAGTGAGGATAGAATGCATAAAATGAAATACCTGAACACCCAAATACCTAAATACCTAAATGTAGATACCAAAGGCCAAATTCTGAATTTCAATAATCAAAAGGATAATTTATTGTCTTTTGGATGCGAGGGGCGTTTTATGTGTCGTAGTCCATTGAACGAAGCCTGTGTCCTAAACTGTCTCGCCTTTCGTATCAAAATTACTGGAGACCCATGGTTAAGATATTAAAAAAAGAATTGCTTGTTCCTAATATACATTTTATGGTTCTTGAGTCAGAGGTGATCCATTTGAATGCAAAGGCGGGTGAATTTGTGGTTGTACGGGCAGATGAGTTTGGAGAGCGTATTCCTTTGAATCTTGTTGATTGGGATGAAAAGAGCATAAGTGTTGTTTTCATGGAAGTTGGCACTTCTACAAGAAAACTTGGTTCATTAAAAACAGGGGAGACCATTGCAGACCTTGCTGGACCACTGGGTAAACCGACTGAAATGGTTAGCGATAAGAAGATCCTCGTGATTGGCGGGTGTTATGGTATTGGTGCAATTTTGCCGGTTGCGAAGGCATTCAAACAAAACAATAACCATGTCTTCACTGCAATTGAGGCGCGGAGCAGTTTCTTACTTTACTGGCAGGATTTACTCAGGCAATACAGTGATGAGCTATTTGAAATTACCCGTGATGGCACAAAAGGTTTTGCAGGACATATTGATAAGTTTCTAAATGAATATTTACCAAAACTGAATATTGATATGGTTTATGCACAGGGATGCACATATCTTACTTATCTGGTATCGCAGGCAACGAAACCTTATGGAATGAAGACGATTGTTGGTTTGAATCCAATCATGATTGACGCTACAGGAATGTGCGGTGTCTGCAGGGTGATAATAAACGGCGAAACCAAATTCGCGTGTGTTGATGGACCAGAATTTGATGGGCATACAGTGGACTGGCAGAACCTACTGACCCGAAGGCACATTTATATTAATGAAGAAAGAAAATCTTTGAGTTTTTATGAGTGTGAGAAATATGGATAGAATGAAAAAATACCTAAAAGCCAAAATACCTAAATGCCTAAAGTTAAATTCCAAATGCCAAATCCCAGACCCCAGACGAATTTCATTATTAAGATTCCAAACCGTAGTATCCATTTTTAGATGGACGATTAAAAATGCAGTGGCAAAGTTTACTCTGCATAGTATATATGTGGGACAAGCCCTTTATTTAATCAGGGGTTGTTTTGCATTTTCTAATTATTGTTTGGTTATTGGTGCTTGGGATTTGAGATTTCATCCGAAGGATGGGTTATGTCTGAAAAGATAGTTCCTAAGAAGACACCAATGCGTGAACAACCGCCAAAAGAGCGGATAAAGAATTACAATGAAGTGCCTTATGGTTATAGTCCTGAAGAGGCAATTGCTGAAGCAAAAAGGTGTTTGCAATGTAAACGCGCACCCTGCATTTCAGGATGTCCTGTTGAAATAGATATACCAGGATTTATTAAGTTCATTGCTGAAGGGAATTTTAAATCTGCAATAAAGAGGCTGAAAGAAAAAAATGTTTTGCCCGCAGTGTGCGGAAGGGTATGCCCTCAGGAGACCCAGTGTGAACAGGTGTGTACTCTGGCGAAAAAATTTGAACCAGTCGCAATAGGCAGGCTTGAAAGGTTTGCTGCTGATTATGAGGCATCCCAGGGTGAATCACCATTGCCTGAGCAACCAAAGCCCACGGGCAAAAAGGTCGCAGTCATTGGTTCAGGACCAGGTGGTTTGACTGTTGCAGGTGACCTGAACAGGCTCGGTCATTCGGTTACAATCTTTGAAGCCCTGCATAAACCAGGCGGAGTACTGGTCTATGGAATTCCTGAATTCAGATTGCCCAAGGCAATTGTATACAGAGAAGTGGACTACCTTGTTCGGTGTGGTGTCAAACTTGTGCTGGATTTTATCGTTGGGAAGACTGCAACGATAGACCAGTTGCTAAAAGAATTTGATGTAATATACATTGGTACCGGAGCAGGCCTGCCATGGTTTATGAATATTCCTGGTGAGAATTTGAATGGAGTATATTCTGCAAATGAATATCTAACCCGCTCAAATTTAATGAAGGCGTATCTATTCCCTGAATATGATACACCGATCGTGCGCGGTAAAAGGGTTGCAGTTGTGGGCGGAGGAAATGTAGCAATGGATTGTGCAAGGACTGGCTTAAGACTTGGCGCAGAAGAAGTCCACATTGTTTACAGACGCAGCAAACAGGAAATGCCAGCAAGGGCAGAAGAAATCCATCACGCTGAAGAAGAGGGTGTGATATTTGACTGGTTGACCCTGCCCATTAAGTACGTTGGTGATGAAAATGGCTGGGTAAAAGAAATGGAATGCATCAAAATGCAACTTGGTGAACCAGATGCATCAGGCAGAAGAAAGCCTGTGCCTATTGAAGGTTCCAATTTTATCTCGCAGGTTGATACTGTTATATGTGCAATTGGTCAGAGTCCGAATCCGCTGATTCCCCAGACCACACCTGATTTGAAAGTAGCAAAATGGGGGAATATTGAGGTTGACAAGGCGACAATGAAGACATCAAAGTCTCGTTGCTGGGCAGGTGGTGATGTAGTAAGGGGAGGGGCAACTGTAATTCTGGCAATGGGTGATGCACGGATTGCTGCGCGGTCAATGGATGAGTATCTGAAGACCGGCGTGTGGTAATTTTTTAGGATTGTAATTATATGGATTTTTAAAAAATTCTGATGCGGTGTATATTAGTGGTTTTGATTGTAGATATTGATTCATGGGGTTGAGCAAAATCCCACTTACTCTTTCTATTATTCCGGGTTCTCGGTTCCGGTATGGAAACCTTAAAATTATTCCCGGAATATAATCATTGGCAAAAATGTTGTCCCATATCAAGGGTGGTCTGCCCAGGATTTCAGTGATGCGGTCTATGTCTTTTACAGTTATTCTGCGTGACACAGTATTTTTGCCAGTCCAGAATATCTTTATATTTTTATGGAGTTTTTCTGCGATTGTCAAAATATAGTCTGTTTTATCAAATCCCCGATACTGGGTGGGGCAGAAGAACAGAGAAAATTTTGTAAAACTCCGGCTTAATATCTGATATACTTTGTTTGCGGTTTCTGCCTGTATTACGGCGTTTTCTTCATTCAACTCAAGTTTTATATCATCATAAAAAAGGCTGAAGTTTCTAATACCAATATTCATCATTGATTTGATTTTTTGAACAATCAGTTTAGTATCAGGTTTTGTGCCAGGGGAAAGGGCATAATTGAAATTTATCTTGTGTTTTTCAGCAAGGTTATTCAGTTCTTCAAATTCTCTTAATAACACTAATGGATAATTTTTGTAATATTCTTTTCTGTGATACGGGTCTGATTTTGGACCATAGACATAGGTATTTAAT
>JBDRWH010000065.1:0-8543 GCA_039802325.1 Caldifarciminota bacterium | reverse complement strand
AGAATGCGGTGAACAGGATTTTTCAGGATTTTGTCAAAGCAGTCAAACCACGCTGGGCAATTGTGCGTGGTGAATTCAATCCAAGGGGCGGGATAAAAACAATCATTGAAGTAAAGACAAAAAATCTTCATTAAAAATTCTCCTTTTTTATCCTCAACAAGTAGAATTCAGGATAACTGGTCTTATATATTGTTTCAAAACCATCAGGATGCTCCTGTATAACAGGTAAGAAATAACGCATAGTTGTACCGGTCCACTGAAAACTATCAAAAATCACATAATCGGCTTTTTTAACTGATGCCTTTATATCGTTTTTATTTGTAGTAAATGGATAACAAAATGATTTATGTTTGGATAGCAGATATACAAATTCAGGTTTGCGTGCCATTATTATTTTATCTTCTAAAATATTTTTTCTTATGAAATCTATCACCTCAAAATAACGACGATAGTCTATTGTGTAACCAGCATATTTATTCACCTTTATGTAGGCTAAATTATTCTCCATAGATTTCACTGCCTGAGGAATGATTGAAATCATATTCAGAACAATTATTGCCCCGGAAATCACAAATACAAAATTTTTTACTTTCAATTTGTCCTGGAGCAAGATAAACCCATGGTATATGTAGATCAAAACAACCGGCATCAGTGGCAGCAAAAATCTATCTGATGACCAGACCTTGGGCCAGGCAAGTAACACGCCAATACCAAAAATGAAATATGCCTCAAGAATGGTGAAATTTCTTAATCTCGCGAAAAACCCTAATATCAAAAACGAGATAAATATCACTCCTAAAATAATCAATAGAACTCTGGAGTTCAAAATTGGCAAGAAAGTCGAAGGAATTATGGTAAAAGAATAGAAAATGAAATTATCCCATATGCGAATGATAAAGTCAGAAAAATTGATCGTGCCGAGTTCCATTTGATACGGATTTCTTGCAAGCAGTTGCCTTAGATAACCCGTATTGTCGGGTATTCCTGCGTTTCTAATTTCCCAGGGGATGAAGAAGATTAAAAACAACGCGAGGAATACTATTAGAAATTTGTATTCTTTTTTCATTATCAAAAACAAAGCAAGCCCAAGAATCAATGATATACCTGCGGTTCGTATGAAAAATGCATAGATTGCGAAGAACGCGGAAATCAAAAAAATTAAAAAATTCTTTTTATCGCAAAATTTCAGTAGAAAATATATAGCACCGAGAGAAAAGAACAGAAATGGAATTTCAGAGAGAATCCAGTGATTGTATATTACAAATATCGGGACTGAAACATAGAGAAACATAAGAATCACAAAATTTTCCCTGAAGATTTTTTTGATGATAAGATAAAAGAATACGAGTGCACCCAGTCCGGTTAGAAAGATAACTAATTTAAATATCAAAATACTCTTCCCAAAAATGATAAATGGAATTGATAATAGCAGTGGAAAACCCGGTGGATACTGGGTATGGGGTGGTTCATCTGGCAAATAAATGTTTTTATATCCTTTTCCTGTAGTAAGAGATTCAGCAAGAATTATGTAAACTGCATTATCACCACCAGTAAACAGTTTGGGGTCAAAAAGAAGTAACGATAAGACCGTGTATATTAGTAAAAAAATCCACAATGGAATTTCTTTCTTTTGCTTGCGTGCCATTTTTGCTAATGGATTATACCAAAATATTTCGCCATGTCAACAAATCTCTTGCCTGGTTCATTTTTTTTATTATAATGACATGATGACCGAGAAAATATTTCAACTAATTGAAGAAAAAAAATTCTCTGAACTTGAAGACCTCTGGATGGAATTGCTGGAAAAAGACCAATTTTCACTGAAAGATTTTCTTGAAGTGGCAGAAAAATTGAAAGCCATGAAACAGACGGCACGAGGATTCATGCTCCTTGAAATCCTTGCCAGCCACCTTGAAATCCAGGGGCGAATTGAAGACGCAATTGTAGTATACAAGCATATGCCTTATTTCACTGAAGACGACGGAAAAATCAGGAAGGCGTTGATGAATTTATATAAGAAAAGATATGCGGATAACAACCGCATTGAAAAGTATCTTATGCTCTCGGGCATTGACAAGGGTGAACACATATTCAAGAGCATTGAACGCCTGGAAGAGTTCTTGAAGTTTGATATCGGCCAGGTGTTCTACTTTGAACGCTATGGTTTGGGTAAGATAATATCAATGAATCCAGAGAAAAAAGAATGTGTTATTGACTTCGAAAAACTGAAGGGATATTTTGTGAAATTTGATGTTGCCCAGGGGCTCTTAACACCAATTTCTCAAGATCATTTTCTCTACAAGAAGTACTATCATATTGAGGAATTGAAAAAACTTCTTCTTGAAGATCCCCATCAATTAGTGAAATACTTATTGAAATCTTTCGATGCACCTCTATCTTCAGGTCAAATAAAGACACATCTTGAAGGAATTGTGGAAAGCAGTGAATTAGATAGATTCTGGGAAAAAGTCAGAAAGAAACTGGAAAAAGACGAATGCATCAAGGCGGAAATGATAAAGGGGCAAAAAGTATATCAGTTTCTTGAAGGCATAGATAAGGGTGAAACTTTTCTTCACTCATTTGAAAGGGCTGATATTGACACAAAATATGAACTTGCAGAAAGGTGTGTTAAGGATCAGCCTGAATTGTCAAAGCAAATTCTATCTTTCCTATCTTCAATTGGCAATGAAATCTACAAGACGAATCCAGCACGGGCACTTGATATACTGTATCTCTGTCAAGATAACGGAAACGAGGCAATTGATTACACAATTGATGAGCTCTTTAAATATGGGTCATACGAAGAGATAATACGAAATCTGAAGAACATTGACCATCAGAAGAGATTTTTGCAGATAATTTGCAAAAGACATCCTGATGACTGGCAACCAATCTTTCAGAGAATTTTATTCACACTGGATAATACAAAGCTACTTGATGAAATTGAGAGCCAGCTTATCACTGCAGGATTTGACTTGAAGGAAACTTATCGAACTATCTTTTTGATGCCCCAGAAATTTTCTGTTTTATTTCAATGGTTGGTTAAGAAGTTGGGGCAGGGTACACTCTCAGAATTCATTTCGCCAAGTTATCTACCCAGATTAATAAGCAGTCTTGACTCTATCAAAGGGACAAAACAAATATTTCTGAAGGCAATTTCTCTTGAGAGATTTGATGAGTTAATAATGAAAGCGAGTGAATCTGAGGCAATAACGATTAAAGAGGCTTTGACAAAATGTCTTGCCCTGAAGGATTTCGAAAAAAATGATTATCTGAGAATCGTTGATTTTCATTTTCCAGACTTGAAATCAGAGAAAGAAGATTTTGTTTATACGACAGCAGAGGCATTAATAAAAAAGAAGCAGGAATTAGAGCATCTTCTTCAGGTAGAAATTCCAAAAAACAAAGAAGAAATAAGCCGAGCAAGGGAATATGGTGATTTGAGTGAAAACTTTGAGTACAAAGCAGCAAAGGAGCGACAGGACCAGTTATATCAACGGGTTAGAATGATTGAAGCTGATCTTCAGAAAGCAAAGATAATTGACTTCAGGAATCTGGATATTTCAAGAGTCTGCGTCGGATCAAAAGTAATCTTGAAGAATCTTCAGGACAACATAACTCTTGAATATACCATTCTTGGTCCCTGGGATACTGACCTGTCAAGAAATATTATCTCTAACGAATCTCCACTGGCAAAGAATCTATTAGACAAGAAGATCGGCGATAGAATAGATTTTGAGAAAAAGACCTATGAAATATTGAAAATTGAATCTCCTGAAATACAAAGATAGCGCCAACGGGATTCGAACCCGTGATCTTCGCCTTGAGAGGGCGATGTCCTAAACCAACTAGACGATGGCGCCGTGAACTATTATATAAAATCTTACATCTATGTCAAGTTAGCAAAAATATCTTTGTACCCTTGACATTTACCTTCTTCAAAAGTATAATATATATGGATAATTTATGAGCGACAGGAATGCGAACCTCTCTCAGGGATTAGAATTAAATACCCAAATTTTGCCTTCTCTTGTTTTCTATCTAAAATTGCTTGAAATGCCCAATGTTGAACTTGAAACGCTTGTGAGACAGGAACTTGACTCAAATCCGTTGCTTGAAGAGATTGAAGAAACTGAAGAAGAAATAGAAGAAACCGAAAATAAGAATAACAAGACCGAAGATTTTGACCTGCTTGACTTTTATGCCCGTGAGGATATGCCAAATCTTCCCGAACCTGAAGAAGAACAAATGGATCTTTTTGAAAATACCCCTGCACAGAATGATAAATTATATGATCACCTGATAAAGCAGGCGGAACGCAAATTCACGGGTAAGGATTTAGAAATTGCTGAGTTGATTATTTCAAATATTGAAGACGACGGCTATCTCGCAGTTTCACCTGAAGAACTGACTAAGGAAGGATATGATATCAATGATATAGAGCGAATAAAAAAACAGATCCAATTCTTTGATCCAGTGGGTTGTGCCTGGCGTGATGTTCGTGAATCGCTTCTGGCACAATTACAGCATCTTGGCCATCCACCAGATTCCGTAGAATGTATTTTGATAAGAGATTATTTGAAAAATTTGCGTAATGGCAATCTGAAGGAATGCATGGATAGACTTGGTATTGATGAGGAACGTCTTGTCAGAGCAAAGCAGATTATAATGAAATTAGATCCACGACCTGGTTTACAATATGCGGCATTGAATTCACCATATGTCTATCCTGATTTCATAATTTTCTGGCAGGACAATGACCTGAATGTACGTTTGAATGAAGAAAGCGTTCCACGAATTAGAATCAAGAGAGAATACCTGGAGAAACACAAGCAAAAGGGGGATGAATCCGAATTTGTCAGACACAAATTGAGGGCTGCTCAGAATCTTATTTTTGCCATTGAAAAAAGGCGTAAGACTCTGTCCAGAATAATGAAGGCAATTCTTGATTATCAAAGGGAATATTTTCTGAAAGGCGACACCTTTTTGAAGTCCATAACTATGGTGGATTTTGCAAAGCAACTTGGTGTCAACCCCTCTACCTTATCCCGTGCGATCGCTAATAAATACCTTGAGTCACCACGGGGAATTAATAAATTAAAATTCTTCTTTACAGCACCCCTTGGTAAAACTGACAAGAAATACATTTTTGACAAAATAACCGAAACCATTGCGAATGAAGATAAGTCTGCGCCTCTTTCTGATGTGCAGATTGCCAAGAAACTGGCAAGAATGGGTGTAATCATTTCCCGAAGAACTGTTGCAAAGTACCGGGAAATGCTCAATATTCCACCCCATCATTTGCGGAAAGCATTATTAACTAAACAGATTTAATAGAAAACCACATAAATTAAAACGATCAAGAATAATACAGCGTGTAGTTCTCAATTCTCTTATCAAATGATTTTCTTGATTTCTGCATAAAACTAATTATAATTTGAGGACAAAGGAGTGGTCATGCAGGGATATTATAGATTTCCAAGTATCAACAAAGATACAATAGTTTTTGTATGTGAGGATGATTTATGGATCGTTTCTGCAAAAGGTGGGATTGCTCATCGTTTAACTTCAAATTTAGGCAAAATAAGCCATTGTAGTATCTCGCCTGATGGCAAGTACATTGCATTTACAGGTAGAGAAGAAGGGAATAATGAGGTTTATTGCATATCAATAAAGGGTGGAGTTGCAAAAAGGTTGACTTTCTTTGGCACAAACACCGTAGTCCGTGGCTGGACAAGGGATGGAAATAGAATTATCTTTGCAAGTGATACGAAACAATGGTATCCAGGTCTTATGCTGATTTATTCAGTTGATAAAAACAAAGATATTCCAAAGAAAATTCCAGTTGGTCCTGCCCGAACAATCTCTTATGGACACCGAAAAGGTGTAGTCATTGGTAGGAACACCGCAGATCCTGCGCGCTGGAAAAGGTATCGGGGCGGAACAGTAGGTGAAATCTGGATTGACGTTGAGGAAAAAGGCGTTTTCAGAAAATTGATCAACATTAGGGGCAATCTTGCTGATCCAATGTGGATCGGAGAACG
This sequence comes from Caldifarciminota bacterium, assembly GCA_039802325.1. Classification (GTDB taxonomy): domain Bacteria; phylum Hydrothermota; class Tepidihabitantia; order SM23-42; family JAOAFX01; genus JAOAFX01. The sequence goes on along the minus strand of JBDRWH010000065.1, from coordinate 2,499 downwards.
AATCTATTTCATATCAGACCACGAAGGCATTGGAAACATATATTCCTGCACAACTCAGGGTAAGGATATTAGAAAACATACCCACCATAAGGACTTTTATGTACGCAACGCAAAGACTGATGGCAAGAATATCGTATACCATGCAGGCGGAGATATCTATGTTTTGTATTCAGAATCTGACCGGACTGAAAGGGTAAACATTGATTTCCGCAGTCCAAGGGTCCAGACCCAGAGAAAATTTGTTGAAGCAAATAAGTACCTTGAAGACTATGCAATTCATCCTGAAGGCAACAAAATTTCTGTTACAAGTAGAGGCAAGGTCTTTTCTTTTCCCAACTGGGAAGGTCCAGTGATACAGAATGGTCTGAAGACAAGCGCAAGATATCGTTTGGGCAGATGGCTTCATGATGGAAACCGACTGATTGTCGTAACTGATGAAGAAGGCGAAGACTCCATGAAAATTTACAATAATGACGGAGAGGATGTCCTGAACCTTCCAATGCTTGATATCGGTCGACCCATTGAACTGGAACCTTCACCAAAGGATTCATACGTTGCCCTGACAAATCACAGGAACGAACTGATACTTGTGAATCTGAAACTGAAAAACCGAATTGTGCTTGATAAGAGTAAGTTCCGTAGAATTGCAGGAGTTGCCTGGTCGCCGGATGCTATCTGGATTGCCTATAGTTTTCCTGATTCAGAGCGGACATCCTGCATCAAAATCGCAAATATTCTTGAAAGGAAGACATACAATGCTACAAAAAGTGTACTCTATGATTTTGCACCGAGTTTTGACCCGGAAGGCAAGTATCTCTATTTTCTTTCTACGCGCCACTTTGATCCAGTCTATGATACAATGCAGTTTGAGTTGAGTTTTCCCGCAAACATAAAACCCTACATGGTCTTATTGAGAAAAGACTTGCCTAATCCGTTCAAATATGCGAAACCAGTTCCTCCAGGTATTGATACAGGAAGTTTTGATCCCGGAAAAATTGCGAAGGACAAGAAGCCTGCAAAGAAAATTCAAATTGATGTTGATAACATAACTGATAGAATAATTCCGATCCCGGTTGCGCCGGGTATATATAAGCAAATCTGGGGCATAAAAGATAAAGTGCTTTTTACTACATTTCCAATCACTGGTGGAAAGGCAGAATGGTTTTCTGATGAAACTCCAGCAAATGGAAATCTGGAATTTTTTGATTTCAACGAACAAAGACAGGGCATTGTTGTCTCGGGCGTGAGTAGTTTCAAGGTCTCCCAGAAAAATGAAATAATTGTATATCGCTCAAAAGATCGTTTGAGAATCATAAAACCAGTTGAAAAAATTGACCAAAAACTTGAGAAACAACCACCTGGTCCAAAAAGTGGGTGGCTTGACTTTTCGCGGATTAAACTTCTTGTTGAACCAAAATTAGAATGGCAACAGATGTATCGGGATGCCTGGCGTTTACAAAGAGATCATTTCTGGACCCCAAATATGTCTGGTATTGATTGGAAAAAAGTTTATGAAAAATATCTTCCTCTGCTCGAACGCATTGGCACGCGTTCGGAATTTTCAGATTTGATATGGGAAATGCAAGGAGAATTAGGAACTTCACATGCCTACGAATGGGGTGGAGATTATCGTGAAGAACCAAGATATACCCAGGGGTTTTTGGGTGCTGATTTGAACTACGACAAAAAACACAACGCCTATAGAATTGCCAGGATTATCAAAGGAGATCCATGGGAACCTGGATCAACCTCACCGCTTCTGGCACCTGGTTTAAATATCAAGGAAGGCGATTTCCTTCTGCAAATAAACAATGTAAATTTGAACAAGACAATGCAACCCGACGAATTGCTTGTTAACCGCGCTAACAGCGAAATTCTCATTACCATTGTGAGCTCCGGGTCAAATAAGAAGAGAACATTGACGGTCAAGACTATCGCCAATGACTCGCCTGCCCGATACCGAGAATGGGTGGAAACAAATCGGGAAATCGTGCATAGATTAAGTAAAAACACCATTGGCTATGTTCATATCCCTGATATGGGACCCTGGGGATTTGCTGAATTCCACAGATACTTTTTGAGTGAACTAAGATATACAGCATTGATCGTTGATGTCAGGTTCAATCGGGGCGGTCATGTCTCACAGTTACTGCTTGAAAAGGTAGCAAGAAAAAGAATTGGCTATGACATAACAAGATGGGGACAGCCTGAAGCATACCCCTCTGAATCGGTGTTAGGACCGATTGTAGCGGTTACCAATGAATATGCTGGTTCTGATGGAGATATCTTCAGTCATGGCTTTAAGTTATATAAGATCGGTCCTCTTGTTGGCAAAAGAACCTGGGGCGGGGTAATTGGAATTTCCCCTTATTATCGACTTTCTGATGGAGGACTAACTACCCAGCCTGAATACTCTTTCTGGTTCAAAGATGTGGGCTGGGGTGTTGAAAACTATGGAACTGAACCAGATATTGAAGTGGAAATAACACCTCAGGATTA
>JBDRWH010000064.1:0-8637 GCA_039802325.1 Caldifarciminota bacterium | reverse complement strand
GGCTCAGGTTGTTCTTGAATAATTGTTTCGGGTACAGGCTCAATCTTTTCAACGATCTCTTCAACAGGAGGTTCAGAAGGGGTTTCCTCTTTGGGTACAGCAACCATTTCCGGCGTGATGGTCTCAATCGGTTTTGGCGATTCAGGCACTGGTGTTACTACAGGTTCTACAACCTGAGGCTTCGGACTCAACAAATCCAATTCTTGTTTTGCTTCTTTATTTTCGGGATTTATTTTAATAGTTGCCTCATAAAATCTTATCGCCTTTTCATAATCACCAAGTTTCTTATATATATGTCCTAAATAAAGATTTTCATTTTCGCTTTCTTTTGCTTGTTCATATATTTCTTCAAGGGTTTTCAACGCTTGATCTGTTTCGCCCTTCATGTAGTATGCCCTGCCCAGGATTATCTTGGCAAGTGTATAATTGGGATTTCTGTTTAAACCATCTTTCAGAATGGAAATCGCCTCGTCAATCATCCCCGAAGTCAAATAGACATCCGCAAGTGTAGCAAAAATCAGTGCCTTTGAATCCATTGCCAGTTCATCCGCCATGGTTAATGCACCTCCTTTTCGATAAAGCCATTATATCTCCTTCTTCAGAAATTCCATCATTTCCATGGTGATATTCAAACAATGCGTAATCTTACTCGACAGCTCTTCATCAGGGCTCAACAGCATTGCCTTTTTCCAGAAACTACATGCTTCGTCAAATTTCCCTTCTTGCACTGAAAGGATACCAAGATTGTAATACGGAAAAGGTTTTGAAGGCTCAAGTGAAATCGCTTTTTCCAGATAGTTTCGCGCTTTCTTCTTCTCATTCATTTCCAACCAGTACATTCCTACATATAGATAGAAATCATAAGATTCTGTTTTCCCATTTTCAAGAAAATCAACGAAGTTCTTTGCTCGCTCAAGGTCCTTTTTCTTCAAGTATATGCTCAGAAGCCCAAGATTGACTGCAACATCTTCTTTTTGTGTTTCGTATAACTGGTTGAATATTGTAAGTGCCTCATCAACTTCACCCAAAGCTAGATTAATATTCGCAACTTCTGTTAGCCATTCAACGTTACCACTTTGAATCTTCAACAGTCTCTGATATTGTTCTTTTACCTGCTTCAATCTACCGACAGATTTGAGTAAGTTAGCAAGAGTTAAGATGACCTCTATATCTTCAGGATGTTTTTGGATATATGATTCAAGCTGATTTAAAGCGTCTTCAATATTACCGGCCTGGAATAGTATCTTTGATTTCAGGATAATCGCCTCACTCAACTCAGGGACCAGTTTAAGCGCCTCGTCGACCATGCCGATTGCCTTATCAAACTCATTCTTCTTCAGTAATGATTCAGCCTCCTGAATATAGTCCTGAGGGGTTGGTGTTTCAAGCGTTGGGAAAAATTCTTCCACCTCTTCAACTATTTTTTCTTCAAATCTTTGTGGAATATAGTACGGACCAAATTCATAAAGTTCGGGAGAAACCGCAATGCGATACTTATTCTTCTCATAATTTGGTTCTATCTCCATACCACGTCTAATATTTGAAAGACCTTCTTCAAATTGCCCAAGTTTCATTAAAAGAAATCCCAAATTATAGTATGCCCCCGCATAGATTGGAAGCAAATTGATTATTTTCCTGAAGGCTGCAATTGCCTCTTCATCTCTACCGATCTCTGCGTATACTAATCCCTGAAAAAAGATACTATCAATGGAATCGTCATTTAGAATCTTCAACACCTGTTCATAGTCTCCCTTATTGTAGTAATACATTCCGAGATTGTAGCGTGCTTCTTCACTACCCTGGTCTTTTGCCACGTTAAAGTTTTTCATGGCTTCCTCAATATCATTTATGAGATACTGAGTTAGTGCCAGGTTGGCATGCGCCTGAACAAAAGATTTGTCAAGTGCAAGCGTCTTTTCAAAATAGATTTTTGCCTGTTGATAATCATGTCTTTTCAAATGAACCACGCCAAGTCCATTGAGTCCCCTTGTGGATATTGAATCAAGTTCAAGACATTTGTTAAAATAATTTTGCGCATCATCCAATTTATTCAAGAATATATTTACTTCACCAAGTGCAACAAACAGCTCAGCATCAGTTTCATTTATCCTCAGTGCCTCTTCAAATTCTCTTCTTGCTTCAGTAAAGAGTCCTTTGTTGCGGTATGTCATACCAAGGTTAAAATGCGCCTGATATTCGTTGACTGACGTCTTTGGCACGCCGAGTTGTTCTTTCAAAAATTCAAGATGGCCCTTGTGTTCTTTCAATTCAATCGGTAGATTTGGCTCAAACTGCGCCAATGCAGGATTAATATGTATTGCCTTTTTGATTTCCTCTCTGCCTTCTTTGTGCATTCCCTTTTCACCATAGGCAAAACCTAAAAAGAAATGTGCTTCTGCTGAAGTCGCATCAAGGAGAAGCGATTCCTGAAAATTTTTTATCGCAAGGTCAATAATGCCTTTGTTAAAATATATTTCACCAAGCAAGCGATATCCTTCAGGTGAAATCTTGATTTCTAAACTCTTCTTTATTTCTTCAAGAGCGTCATCGTACTTACCGAGACTCTTGAGTGTAATCCCAAGACCAAAATGGGCTTCGTAAGAGCCAGGGTTGAAATCCAAAACTTTGCGATAATAGATTATCGCCTGAGAATATCTATTCAATTTGCGGTAGGTATCGGCAAGTTCCATCGTCTTCAACTCATCAAATGGTTCCACTTCAATATGGTGCGCAAGCTCTTTCACCTTGTTATCAAGCCTGCCAGATTTTTTCAGAATAATATCTAAATTGTTGCGTGCAAGAATGAAATTAGGGTCAATACTCAGGGCTTTTTCCAGTTCCTGGATTGCTTCTTCGTAAAGTCCCTTATTAAAGTATACTACCGCCAGATTATTGTGCGCACCGGGGTCGTTCTCCGGGATTCTTTCTGCAAAGCTTTTCAATACCTTGTATTCTTCAGGCGAAATCATGCTACACCAAGTTCAGCCTCTTGAGCATCGCTTCAAGACTGGAATTATCCGGGAGAAGCAGGAAAAATGCCGACAGCGGCTTATTGAAATCGCCAAAATCGAATTGCGTTTCTATACAGAAAATGAAGTCCTTCTCGTTACCAAATTCCACAATTACACTTGAAAGAACAGCACCAACCATATCAATTATCATCCCCGGTACCGAAGGAAGAATCAACAGACCCAAAAGTTCGCCAAGCGCATTCATATAAGCACATGATAGTATGTTTGAAACTTCCTTCAATAGAGACTCTTGAAGTTCAATTGTATTTTCCTGATCTTCGGGCATCAACAGCCTTGTTAACTCCTGAGCATCATCATATGGATAGATAAGCAATGTTCTTCCTGTAAGGTCTCCAAGAAAATACAACAAAACTGATGCCACGACATCATTAGGGTCAGCAATCTTCAGTATGACTTCTTCAAGCTGTCCTGTATACAGTTTTGGAACCCTGATCATTACCTTTTTACCAAGAAGCTGTGATAGAGAGGTCGCAGCATGTCCTCCACCTATATTAGCAACTTCTGTCAGTGCATCAATCTGTTTTACTGTAAGATTCTTGGCATCAATCATTCAAACCCCCTGGGGTCAAGAATAAGAATTGGTTTTCCATCAGCATAAATTGAACATCCAGAGTATAGCGAAGCGGGTAACAGAGCGTCGCTCTTTTTTACCACAATCTCCTCCTCATCTATAATTTCATCTATCACAAAACCCTTTTTTATTCCTTCAATGCTAACCACAATTACTGATTTCTTGCCAGGCTTGACCGGGCAATTTAACTTCTCGCCGATACGGATTAAAGGCAAAATATGGTCCCTGAGCCTAATGATCGCACGCCTATAAACTCTCTGAATAGCTTCTTCATTCAAATAGAATGATTCCTGTACATAATTAAGTGGCAGGGCAAAGCGTTGTCCATTAAGTCTGAAAACAATTGCCCTGATAACTGCAAGACTGATTGGTAAGTCAATCGTGAAGGTAGTTCCTTTTCCCTTTTCTGATTTAATTTCTAATCTTCCACCTAATTCAACAATCAAGGAGTGCACGATATCGAGTCCGATTCCCCTTCCGGAAACTGTCGATACATCTCTCTTTGTAGAGAAATCTGGTCTCAACAGAAATTTGTATAAGTCCTCAGTGGTTAATCTCTGAGCGGCTTCATAATCAATGAGTTTCTTCTCTATGGCAAGTTTGCGGACTTGCTCGGTATCTATTCCTTTTCCATCATCAGTAACACTAATTCTTATAAACTCACGCTCCCTAAGAGCACTGAGCAAAATTCTACCTTTTTTCTCGATTCCGTGGTCAAGAGCATTACGTAACAAGTGCATGACTGGCTCCTTCAAAATATCAATTATTGAACGGTCAACCTCAAGTTCGCCGCCATTAATGACGAAATCAATATCTTTATTCTGCTTTCTTGCTTCATCTCGTAGCCAGCGCGGGAAGAACTCAAAAACTGTGGAAAGCGGGAGCATTCGGAGTCGTCCCACTTCATCCTGTAACTCTGTTATCAATCTTGCCGCAGTTTCACTGAGTATCTGTAATTCGGCATTGGGAAATTCCGAACTCAGTTTTAATAATCGGGCGCGAATGATCAGCAATTCGTTTGTTAAATTATACAGGGTATCAAGTTTTGCTATCTTTATCCTTATCTCGCCCATTTCTTGTGATGTAGTAGATTTTCCAACTGTGATTTCTCTGCCTTCTTTCAAATTCTGACAGGATTGCAGAAGTTCTTTTGCTGACGGCAATGGGTTCTTTCCCCTTACAGCTTGCAAAAAGGTCTTGAGGTAATCAGTAACTATGAAAAGAAATTCAACCACTTTCTTGTCAATTTCACCCTTTGTCTTTGGCTCCATCATCAAATCTTCAACTGAATGTGCCAAATTTCCCAAATCTTCAAAACCCATTGTCTGAGCCATGCCTTTTATTGTATGTAAAATCCTGAAAACATCAAGAATCACATTGTGATTCTTATTGTCTTTCTCAAGATTCAAAAGTTCATTATCTAACTGCCTAATATAGGATTCAATCTCACTAATAAAGAGGTCTAAATATTCTTCCATCATCTTCAGATATTGTTTTCTATTTCTTCAAGATTCGTTCGATAGATTCCAGCACCCTTGAAGGCTGAAAAGGTTTCACAACATAGTCAATTGCACCTGCCTGCACTGCCTCAAGTACCAATGCCTGTTGACCCATTGCAGAGACCATCAGTATTTTTGCCTTGGGATCAATCTTTTTGATCTCTTTAACCGCTTCAATACCGCTCATATCAGGCATAATAATGTCCATTGTCACCAGATCAGGCTTTAACTCTTTGTAGCGTTCGACCGCTTCTTTACCTGTTGATGCCTCTCCACAGACACTATGGCCGCCTTTTTCTAAAATATCAGTCAGCATACGACGCATAAACATGGCGTCGTCAACCACCAGGATTCTCATTTAACCTCCTTTTTAATCAAATTGAAAATCCCATTCATTCAAACTAACAATATCAGAATGCCTTATCAACCAACCAGCTATCAAGTTAAATATTTTATCACAATTTTGGAAAAAGTCAAGATTCTAATGCCATTCAAAAATGAAAATTGTTCATTCAGTTTCTGTCAACGTCTTGTTTAGGTCCAATATGAGAATGGGCTTTTCTTCAGTCTCATATACACCCAGGAAGAAGTCTTTCTTTTTCTTTGTTGAAAGGATATCAGAATTCGTATTAATGTTTCTCTCATTTATCTTTTTTGTTCCAAGAAGACTGTCTACCTGTAACCCAGCGATCCGCTCGCCATCTTCGACCACGAGCAAGAGATTGCACAACTCTTCACCACCAATCCCAAAACGTTTTCGCAAAGAGATAACTGGTACGATTTCGCCGCGTATATTTGCCAAACCAAAAAGAAAATCTGGAGATTTTGGTACGGGTACTACGGCCGGCAATTCAGTCACTTCACGCACCTTCTTTATATCCATACCAACTATTTCTTCAGCTATTTTAAATATTATTAGTGTTTCCATAATTACTCACAATAAAGGTTCCTAAAACGCACCAACCCGAATGGATCAACCATAAATCCTTTGATATTTTTCTGAACCGCATAACAATCAACGCCGTGTGAAAGAAAAACCCACAATGCATTATCAATGATAAATCTTTCTATCTTTTGATACAATTCTATTCGGCGTCTGACTATTTGTTCTGCGCGGGCTGATTCAATCATTGCATCAAGCTCATCATTGCCATAGAAGGAAGTATTGCCACTTGCCCCGAAATTCTTGGAGTGAAACAATGAAACAAAATTGTCAGGATCTCCATTATCTGAGACCCAGCCCCGTAAACAAATAATGCTGTTTCCGCTATAAGTTTTGTTGAGAAATTCCTCCCAGGGCAATGCATTCACCTGTAAGTATATTCCGATTTTTGCAAAGGAATCTTTTATAAATTCTGCTCGTCTTATATTATCAGTGCCTGCCCGTACGTCAAGTGGAAAAGTATCTGCTATACCGCTTGCAAAACCTGCTTCCTTCATAAGCTCACGAGCTTTTTTCAGATCATAGTTGTAACTTATTAGACCTTTGTTGTATCCAGGTAATCCCGGAGGGTAAACACCAAAAGCAGGAATTGCCTTTCCTTTTAGCAATTCACGGCAATAAAGGTCCCTGTCAATTACATAATTCATTGCTTGACGCACCCGCAGATCCAAAAAAGGCGACTTCTTTGAAAAATTGACTGCAAGGTATTGCGTGGAAAGTCCGGGGCCAGAATAAATATCTTCCGGGGAGAAATCTTTGAGCATATTTGAGGTCAGATTCAAAATTGAGATTTCGCCTTTCTTGAAAAGGTCAGTTGCTTCATTATCGTCACTGATATTCATAACAACGCACCTGTCCACAGGTGGTCTCCCGTCAAAAAAATCTTCAAATGCCTCTAATACTATTTGTTTTTTCTTTTCGTAGGAAATGAGCTTGTACGGACCGCAACCTATTGGTCGTTCTTGACTGAAATCAGAAGGAACGATATCACCGATACCACAAGAGATGTTTGCCAGGAATGGCACAAAAGGAAACTTAAGTACAAACCTGATGTGATGAGAGTCAATCACTATCATTTCAGAAACATACTCAATAAAGGAGGCATTCGGTCCTTTGCTAACCCTATTCAGTGAATTTAGTACGTCCCTTGCCAGAACTTCTACTCCATTGTGAAATTTGACACCTTTCTTGATAAAAAAATCCCATATCTTTCCGTCCTCTGACACAGAAAATGACCTTGCGACACCCGGGATCAAATGATTTAGCTGGTCAAAAGTATAAAGTCCTGTAAAGACCTGCTCAATTATCTGATGGCTTGTAGTATCGGTCTTGATGGCTGGATCCAGAACAATGGGGTCTTCAGTTGCGCGAAAAACGATCGTTCTTCGCGAAGTTGTAACGACAGAAACGTCTTTCTTGAATTCATTGATGATTGACTTTATTCCTTTGGTTAATGTATCACCTGACTTTATAGTATTACTATAGGAGGCAAAATCTTCATTTATTTTTTCATACTCAGATTCAAAAATCCGATGATGTTCACTAAGCAAACTGCACTGGTTTGTCATCTCACCAGTGGAGCCAAGCATTTCTTGAGAAAGTGCAGATAAGTTATCTAAAACTTTGGAGCTTTCATTTATTGCTACCAATGAATCATTCAATGCTTCCAGGCCTAATTCTACGTCTCCTGAGGCGCGAATGAAACAGGAGATTAGATTTCTGAAATTTAATAGTATTTGACTTTCAAGCTTATCAATTGCAGCCACAAACTGAGTTGACTGAATTGATAGTTTCTTAATCTCAGACGTAACTACACCGAGGGCACCTGAATACTCTCCACTGCGTGCACTTTCAATGCCAGCATATAATCCAAGCAACCGGGAACGATCGGTTATCCTCTTTAATTCTTGCAGAGGTTTGTCAATTTTATTAATGAGTTCCTTTAGCGCATGAGCCTTACTATTAAGAGAATTGACCAATTCCCCAATGTCTTGATAAAACACTTTAGCGCGGCTGAGTGTCTCATTGGCAAACTTGTGCGTACTGATCCAAGACTTTATCTTTTCGGTAATCTGACTTATGATGTCATTAAGATGTTTCGCCTCTGATACAAACTGCAATGTTAATCGCTCCAGGGAATGAATTTCAAGTTTCCTCAAAGTAGTGCCACCCAATCGCTCAATGCTTTCCTCTAAACGCGGTTCGTTTTCTAATATTTTGTTAAAAGTATTGAAGAAATAATAAAAGTTATTGCCGTCTTTCGCTAAAAGTAGATTGTTTTTAGTATTATTAAGGTGCTGAAAGAATGCGCACAAAAATATCTCGGTTATTGCAGTAGTGCGAGTGACACTATAAATTTCATCTAAATATGCCGGCAACTTTTCACTTTCATTGTGCAGGGCAGTATGCAAATCTTTCTGAATCATAACGCTGCTGGATATATCTTTTATGGAGTTTTCGAGATTAGGGATTAAGGTAAGTAATTCATTATTGATGTTCAAGAACTTGTTCGCAATCTCCTTCAGGAATACTATCACATCCTGAATTCTCTTCAGGTCAGAATGAAGTTCATCAACACCGTTGAGCAATGCA
>JBDRWH010000063.1:0-8667 GCA_039802325.1 Caldifarciminota bacterium | reverse complement strand
CAGATTTTATGGATATAATACCATATTATTGAAAAAAAGGAGGTACGGTGACAAATTTGCATTTTAATTTCAAAGATGTTTTCCGCGCAGGAAGGCTTGGTTTCAGTGCGAAGAAAATGTGGATCAGCTTCCTTGGCTTATTGATTGGTAGTGTTGGTTATATAGTCTTATCCTATCTTGCCTTTCTTGCTGCGGGATATGAAATAAGCGAGATCTGGGCATATTATCGGTTGATACCTTTCTATGGAGAAGAAATTGCTTTTCCATGGTACTCCTGGATATTATGGATAGCCAGCATTGTCTGGTGGATTTGCGTGGCATTGATTGCCGGTGTTGCGGTTTCAAAGGTTACCTACGAACAACTAAAGGGTGATGAATTCTTTGAAATTAAAGAGGCAATCAAATTCGCCTTGAAAAGCGGCAAATCAGCAATTCTTGCACCTTTAGTCCTAATCATCTTTATGATATCACTGATTATAATGGGCATAATATTAGCACTAATTACCTGGATACCCTACTTTGGTCAATTGTTCTTCTCAATAATGGCAATCCCCGCGTTCTTTGTGTGTATATTCATACTCTACTTAGTGATCGTAACCCTGGTTTCGCTTGGTATCGGACCATCTATTGTTGGCACAACTGGAAATGATACCTTTGATACACTCTTTGAATCTTTTTCAGTAATCAATGACCAACCATGGCGCTTCATTACCTATGAATTTCTACTAAAACTTGTTATGATAATCGGTGTTGCAATTCTTGGCTTCTTTGCGGCAAAAGCAATCTTCCTGTGCTATACAGTGATTGGTATTATTGTACCTGCAGAAAAACTCGGCAACATATTTGCCAATGCTGCCTATTATGTAAAGGTGTTTATCCCACCTTTTTGTCCTGAATCAGTGCAGAATTTGATTACTGGATATGTAGAATGGATTGGTATGCCCAATCTACTTTTCCCACCTGAATATGTTCCTGCCTATGAGACCTGGTCAGGAGCAATTGCCTCGTTTATCCTTGGCATTGTTTATTACCTTATAATCCTCGGTGTAATGTCCCTGGGTTATTCAATATATTGGGCAGGAAATACACTTATTTTTACTGTGCTTGTAAAGAAAAAAGATGATAAAAATCTTCTTGAAATAAAGGAAGAGGTTTTCGAAGAAAAGAAAGAAGAACCGAAAACTGAAGAAAAGGAAGAGGAGAAAAAAACCAGAAAGCCTCGCAAGAAAGAAGAAGAAGTAACTGAAGAGAAATCACCAGAAACAAAACCTGAGGAAGAAAAAAAGTAAGTTTATTAAATAGACTAACAATCGCAGGGGGTAATGGATTTTCCTTAAATCCATTGCCCCTGAATCAAATATTTAATCAGGCAGAAAAAATATGAAGAGTGGTAATGTAGCCATAATTGGCGAACCAAATGTGGGCAAATCCACCCTGTTTAATCAATTGGTGAATACTAAACTCGCAATAGTGAGTGATAAGCCACAAACAACCAGAAATAGAATTTCAGGTATATTGACTGAAAATGACTGCCAGTGTGTTCTCATTGATACCCCGGGGTTATTTGAACCCTCTTATGAACTTCAGGAAAGAATGATTATGAGAATCAGAGAAGCAATAGAACAGGCAGATATTTTGATCTGGGTTATTGAACCATTTTTCAAACCGGAAAAATTCCCTGCGAAATTGTTGAAGTTTTTCAACGAAAAGAAACTTTTTATTGCAATCAACAAAATTGATCTAACAAGAAAAGTGGATTTGCTGCCGTTAATTGAAAAACTTGAAATCTACAATGCCCAGGAGATCTTTCCAGTCTGCGCACTGACCGGTGAAGGAATTGATGAGTTAAAAAAAACCATACTGAATAATTTGCCAGAAGGACCTTTTTCTTATGAACCAGATCAAATTTCAGACCAGCCTGAAAGATTTTTCGTGAGTGAATTGATCCGTGAAAAGTTATTTGTACATTTGAAGAAAGAAGTCCCCTATGCAACCTGTGTAATGATTGAAGAATTCAGGGAAAGGGAAGAAAGAAAAATCTATATTCGGGCAACAATTTATGTAGAGCGAGAATCACAAAAAGGAATATTGATTGGCAAAAAGGGTGGGTTGCTGAAAAAAATTGGAATTGAGGCAAGAAAAGAGATCGAAAATTTCCTGGGAAAAAATGTGTATCTTGATCTGTGGGTAAAAGTCAGGGAAAAGTGGCGCAAAGACCCAATATTTTTGAAAGAACTCGGCTATTAGTGCCCGAAGTCCAGTTGCGGAAAGCGATTTTAAAAATATTGTCATTGGACAATAGACGAAAATCAAAACGCATTTCGCAACCGTCAAACTAAATCGTATTTTTTAGGAGGTTTTATGGAAATCAAAAAAATCAAAATTACACCCCCAGAAGGAACAAATGTAATCTGTGGGCAAACCCATTTTATCAAGACTGCAGAAGACCTTTATGAAGCACTTGTAAACGCTGTACCCGGCATTAAATTTGGCATTGGATTCTGTGAGGCATCAGGTCCGTGTCTTGTGCGTTACGAAGGCAATGACAACGAATTGACCAATATTGCAAAGGATTATGCTTACAAAATCGGTGCCGGACATTTTTTTATTATCTTCGTCAAGAATGCGTACCCAATAAATGTTTTAGACAAAATAAAGAACTGCCCGGAAGTCGTGAATATCTTCTGTGCAACTGCAAATCCAGTAGAAATTTTGTATGTAGAAGATGAGCAAGGTAAGGGCGTCATTGGTGTGATTGATGGATATGTATCAAAGGGCATTGAAGATGACAAGACACGTAAAGAACGCTATGATTTTTTGAGAAAGATTGGCTACAAACTATGAGTTATTCGCCAAAATACTTTTGATTGACCATTTTAATGAACTCTTGTTGTTCCTCAGGACTGAGTTCGTAAACCTCGTACACCGGATCCTTATCATATTCCTCGGGCTTGGGCTGGGCAATCTGTTTTGGTACAGGACGGAAAAACAGAAGATAGACTATACCCATTACACCCAGGGCACCAGCTGCAATCGGAACAACAATATGGAATGGGAATGGATTTTTGGGTTTTGTTAGACAGATTCTTTCGTGTACTGAAACCAAGAATTCTTCCCAGTATCCTTCATTTTCTTCAAAATCCGGGCAGGAACAACATGCATCTATGCATTCGCTTAGAAAATAATACTCCTCAGCACATATCGGACACTGATTTATGTGAGCAACAATAAGTTCCTTCTCTTCAGGATCTATGTCACCGATAATCAAGTCAACTATTCTTTCCTGAATCTCAAAGCAATTCATAACTTTCCTTTTAGATAATTTCTCAGATTCTTCACGGCGAGATGATAATTGACCTTTACAGTATTAACGGGCTTCTTCAATATTGTACTGATCTCCTGATATGGCAATTCCTCTAATGCGCGTAATGTGAAAACACTTTTCTGCACTTCTGGTAATTTTGCAATTGCATTATAAACCGCCTCTTTCAGTTTTTTCTTTTTGAATCGCTCAGCCGGATCTTCCTTCGGAATATCAAGGATTTCATCTTTTATCTCTTCAGTTGGATGTTCTTTCTTCATAAAATTTATGCAATTATTTACCGCAATCCTGTATAACCAGGTCGTAAATTTTGACCTTCCGTCAAAACTCTTTATATTCCTATATGCCTTCAAAAATGTCTCCTGTGCCATATCTTTTGCATCATCATAGTTTTTCAGCATTTTATAGCAAAGACTGTGAATCTTAATCTCATGCCTTCTGACGAGTTCGTCAAAAGGCTCAATCTCACCCATTCTGACCAGATGAACAAGTTCTTCATCGCTAAGGCTCTGATATTTAGACAATTTTGTCTTTATTTCGTTTACCTGTTCAATCACCGATTCCTTCTTTCCGAACATAGTTCTGAATCTTAATTCTTAGCGAACCAATGGGAATGTTTGTTTTGTTTGCGAGCCTTTTCAGATCCTGATATTCTATTGAAAATCTCTTCTTTCCTTCATATTCAAATATTTTTGTTCTTATGTCACCCCAAGGCGTCGTTATCTTTCTTATTCTACGTTTCAATATCAGTCTTTTTTTGTGGCTCATTCTTATACCAAGGGTTGTAGTCTGCCTGAAAATAACATCAACTATTTTCTGGTTGTAGGCCTCTGACAGAACAGTCAGCACAATACCGGGCCTTGAGTTTTTCATGATTACGGGTGTAAGGAATACTTCAAGGGCGCCTGCCTCATAAAGTTTTTCTATAATAAACTCAAAATCCTGAGGGTTCTGGTCATCAATATTGGTTTCTATGACCAGACACTCATCCATAAGCGACTCTCTTATCTCACCAAGAAATACCCTTAATAGATTTGGATAATTCTTGATTTTCTTTGTACCCGCACCAAGTCCAATTCTCTCAATCTTTGTCAAAGAGAACGCATCAGTAAATTCCGCAATAGTGCTCAGTATTGCAGCGGCTGTGGGCGTGGTAAATTCAAAGGGAACCGGCAAAAATTCCACGGGTGAATTTTTCAGCAATTCAGCAGTAGCAAGGTTGAATGCCGGCATTTTACCTTCAACTGTCTCAATTAAACCCTTGCCTGCCTTCAATGGCCTTGAATAAAACTTATCAATCTTTAAGAAGTCCAGTGCGACAAGTGTACCGGTAATATCAAGAATTGTATCAGCATCTGCGAGTTCGTGAAGATGTAAATGTCTTGCACCATGAACCTTCTTTTCAGCACTGAATATGCGATTGATAATCTCTATTGCCTTCTTCTTTATGACGTCCTTTAGAAAGCATTTGTTAATCAATGGTATAAAATCCTTTTCCTTCACAATTCTCTTTGTAATGAATCTTATTTGCTTTGCCTTTACTCCCTGATAGGAGACAGAATCAACCTGTATTCTTAAATCAGGAATGAATCTCAGAGATTTTTCAAGATATTCTTTGTCAACACCAAGATCAATAAGACTGGCGAGAATCATATCACCACTTGCCCCCAGTATCGGATCGAAGTATATAACTCTCATAACCAGGTAATTCTATCCGAATATTAGAAAAATTCAATAGGCTTGTGATTTATACAATTTCGCTACTTGATATAGTCATTTATTTCAGTAAAATACGATATGGAACAACAGAAAAAAGCATATGCCTTTGCCCTGATCGTTATTCTGTGCTGGACAACGGTTGCCTCAGCATTCAAAATAACCCTTCGCTACCTGGATTTTATCCAGCTCGTATTCTGGTCTTCCTTCACATCCATGTTAATACTCTTTTTGATTTTGCTTTTTGAAAAGAGATTCCTAAAATTCACACAATCAATAAGGCTCTGCGCTGTCAATTCGTTGTTCCTTGGATTTTTGAATCCATTTCTCTATTATCTTGTTCTTTTCAAGGCATATTCCCTGTTGCCCGCACAGCAAGCCCAGCCCCTGAACCAGACCTGGGCAATAATCCTCGCAATTTTATCAGCCCTGATTTTGAAACAAGAGATAGGGCTAAAAAGTATCATTGCGCTTCTGGTAAGTTTTTCAGGTGTTCTTCTGATATCAACCCGTGGTGAACTGACAACCCTGAAATTCTCCAGTGTTCCAGGTGTATTACTTGCGCTGGGCAGTGCCTTTATCTGGGCATTCTATTGGATTCTCAACCTGAAGGACAGAAGAGAACCCATAGTCAAACTCTTCACAAACTTCATTTTCGGCACCATATTCATCTTTTTGTTAATGCTTTTCTCAAAGCGCAATTTCATCCCTAATACACCCGGAATCCTTGGTGGGATATATGTTGGAATTTTTGAAATGGGAATCTCTTTCTTCCTTTGGTTAAAGGCATTGAGTCTTTCAAAAACTACTGCCCAGATAGGCAATATGGTCTATCTTGTGCCTTTCCTTTCACTTATTGTAATAAGATTAACTGTCGGTGAAGAGATTTTGCCTGCTACAGTTATTGGACTGACTCTAATCGTTGTTGGTAT
The DNA here is from genome assembly GCA_039802325.1 of Caldifarciminota bacterium. GTDB lineage: Bacteria > Hydrothermota > Tepidihabitantia > SM23-42 > JAOAFX01 > JAOAFX01. Next base: position 2,697 of record JBDRWH010000063.1, on the reverse strand, counting down.
TTTTATTCAACAGTATCATTCAAAGAATTAGCGGAAAAATGTATACAAGAGAATACTTGAGATCAAATATAAGATACTGGTCGTGAAAAAAGGCGGTCCATAAGACGAGAGATGTTCAATTAGAAGACCGCCAATACTGGCACTCAAGCCTCGGCCTGCGGTCCACGCAATCACCAGAAGTGCATTGGTCAAAGGTTGTTCGTTTTTGTGTACTTTTTCCATTGCAAAGTTCGTAAATAATGGTTGTGCCATGTTCATTAGTGCGGCACGAATCAAAAATGAAATAACTGCCAGTGTAATATCTCTGCTAAGACCCATAATAATCAAAAATGGGATAGAAAAAATCTGAGAGAAGAAAACTGTCCTTATCTTACCGATTTTTTCAGCAAAAAGAGGTGCAATAAGCAAGCCAGTGATCATTAAGGCTTGAGAAATACTAAAATATATACCTATCAGGTTTGTGGGCACCCGAAGCCAGTTTTTGAAATAAAGATTCATAAAAGGAATACTCAGTCCAGCACCAAGTCCAGTAATGAGGTTGGGCAAAAATAGTTTGATAATGATTGAACCTTTGGTTTTGAATTCAAAGAATCGCTCAGTTTGTTCCAAATTAGTTTCAATACCTTCCTTAATCATTAGGTATGGGATAAAAGCAATCATAACAAGACCACCAAATATGTAGAGTGTATAACGATATGTAAGGATAGCAGAAAATCCATATCGCTCAATAATTCCTGGTAATATTCCGCCGAGGATACTACCGATTATACCAGCCACAAGTGAAGAGGCGAAGTTGAGACTGAATAGATATGGTCTTTCTTTGGGCGTTGAATTGCGCATAAAAAAGGGCGCTGCAGTGACCTGAAAAAATACTGTTGCTATACCTGAAACAAGGCTCGCCCAGATTATGGTTGAATAGTGAGCTGTTGAAACCTGTATGAAATAACACACCAGAACAACTGGTGTAGAGAACAAAAGAATTTTCTTAATGGAAATCCGCTTGATGACCAGAGATGCCGGGATTGCCATGATTAAGGTGCCAATAGTGCTTGCCGTAATAATATTCCCAATTCTACCTTCACCAAGACTAATGCTTTTCAGATACAGATTAAACAGCAGCATAAACCCGGAAAAACCCATTCCCATAAAAAATGTTCCGGTCAAAAATAGCCACCCGTTCCGGGAAATGAGTTTGAGATTCTGGCGATATACTCGTATCGCCTTTGCTATCTTACGGAAAAAGTTCTGTGTTACCTTGAGTAAGACAAAATTTGTTTCTATTTTAGTTTCTTTATTAATATCTCTGCAACCTTCTTGCCAGACAATAACATACCACCAAATATGGGACCCATTCTTGGTCCACCAAACACAGCATTTGCTGCCATGCCACAAACATAAAGACCAGGATAGATTTCGCGGGTGTTTTTAATTGTCATATTTTCCGCAAGTTCTGCCCACATAGATTTTTCACCTTCAATCTTTCCTGTAACCGTCAATAATCTTCCTTCATTTTTTCTCTGAACAATCTGCACAATCTCGCATGGATGACCTGTAGCATCAATTACTGCTTTCGATTTAAAGGTGATTGGGTCAATATGCAATTTTGCCATATCTACACTGGTCCAGTTCACAACCACACCGCAAACTTCATTTTCTTTTATAACAACATCCTCAATCTTTATCAGATTAAATATCTTTAATCCCTGTTTTAATGCCCGGTCTGTGAGGCAGGCAGTTGCCTCAAGTGAATCAGCAACATAGTAACCACGCTCATATTCTTTGTATCTAATCCCAAATTCTTGAAGTATCTCAAGACCCTGTTTTTGAACTACAATCTTATTGAACATCATACCGCCACCAGGCATACCACCACCAAGTTTTAATGCGCTTTCAAAAAGAATGGTCTTTATACCCTTTTTGGCAAGATAGTAACCCGCACACAATCCAGAAGGACCTGCACCACCAATTATAACATCAGATTCAACATAATTTAGAAGGTCCTTCAGATATGTTTCAATGATTGCCCGGGAAATAACGGTTTCTTCAAGCATTTCTAAAAAACCCCGAACCGAGCACCAAATGAGAGACGAAACATCGCCTTAGTCCCAGCTCCCCCATCATAGACAATTATGCCTGGTTCAACAAAGATTTTTGTCTTGGGATTTACAGGATAGTTTAAACCCATTCCGAACCTAAAGGAAAATGAAGTGTTGGAACCACCTGGCCCAGGAGGGTCTACAATTCCCAAACCAAGACCACCATGTACATATGGTTGCATTTCACTCATTGGAATGTAGAAAAGCCCATCAAGGGAAAGTCCAGCAAAACCCCAACCACCGTAGTTCAAATAGAATTGGGTTCCATTACCAAATATAACCTCAGTAATATTGAGCCTTACACCCACTTGCCTAATTGGATTGATCACACATTCAGCTCCAATACCAAAATAGGCGTCATCACTGATATAAAGGCCCGCCTTCGGTGCTATTTCCAGGGTTGAACGACTAACTCTTCCGATCCCTTTTGCCTGAACAAATATGGTAATGCAGAGCACTAATAGAAATATTTTTTTCATTTTTCTCCTTTTATGTTATTATATTTAAACTCGGGCTTTTTTCAATAGGCAGTTTCTCATTTTGTTGGAATTATTTATCTTTGACAAATATTAAACTATTATCAATCTGCCAGTTTTTATCA
>JBDRWH010000062.1:6565-8917 GCA_039802325.1 Caldifarciminota bacterium | reverse complement strand
TATTCCATCCTGAAAATTTATTTCCAGATGTTTATCATCCTTATCAAGACTGACATTGACTTCTTCTTTACGGCTGATAAAATCAGTTTCATTTAGATAGAAAAATCTACCTCTGCAGTCAACTATTCCGCGAGAAAATGCAGGTTCAAGATTGTACCTACGGCTTACCACCCTCTGGAAATCTTTCAACAGAATTGTTTGTTTTACATAATCACCATTGGATTTGAGAATATATGTGCGGGTAACCGGATCATACACATAGTTACCCGTACCTTCAGGCACTTTCACATAGATTTCATCCTTTTTCTGGGTATATCTTTGTGATTGCTCAATTTCACCTTGCAAACCAAAACCACCATAATACACATTCATTCTGATATTTCCAAAAATCATTGTTGTATCATAAAAGGATCTGTGCCCGGCAGAAAAACTAAAAGGTCTGGTGGTGAAGTCAAGCCTTGTAAGAATTGCCCTGCCAAGAACACTTCTTTCATAATTTCCTGATAGACCGATAATCCTGTCCTGGCTAAAACGATAATTCGCACTATACTCGGTGAAATGATTCATGTCCTGGTTCAAGTATTGAGTATACAAAGATAAATTGTTCACGGTTCTTTTGAAACCAAGTGTATATTTGTGCACGGTATCAACATCTTCATATCCACAATAGAAGAATAAAGGTCTAATAAAAATCAGACGCCGGCGATGTGTGCGGTTTAAGAGCCCGTAACCAAGGTCAATATTGAAATTCTCAGACAGGGTAACGCCAGTATTGAGTTGAGCAAGTTCTTCCAGTGTGTCATTTGTGTTCCATTCAAAATCATAATCCAAACCTTCTCTGCCCCTGGGTTGATAAAAATCTTTGTCATATTTGATATATTTGCCATTGATTGAAAAATTTCTGATTTTTCTATCAAGAAACAGTTCATAGCCATTTGCCAGATTATCATTTTCATTCAATTGTGAAAATGTATTTTTATCAACCGCTGACCCATAGACGACTGTAGAAAGACCAGATTTATGTTTCAAACCTATGCCATAAAACTGGCTGTCACGAGGAAGTGGAACTAATTTTTCTGGTGTGTAATTGCCAAGGCCATCTCCCTGATAAACGAATCCCTTTATTGTCGGATCATAAGTATAATCGCCTTTGTTTTCACCAACATAAAAAAAAGTAACAAGGTAATGCCCTTTTTCTTCACCAGCGTAGACAAAATGACCATCTACAAGGTCATAGTTTCCTGAAGAAGATGTATCCGCATAGATATGCTTCACTTCTGCATTATCACCACCAATCTTCAGGCTTTCAATTTCAGGTGCGGTTAGACGAAAACTCAGTGGATTGTTTTTGTCATCATAGATACGATGAACTATTGAATTTGCCACAAATCCGCCTGCAGAATATTGGGCATCTGCCTCTTGATAAACATTGATATAATCCTGTGTTGCTTCCTGGTACTCAACAATTATGTGGGTATTGCGTGTGATAATATTCTTATTAGTGAAATTTATGATACCCTGTTCATAATCAAAATCATAATCATCATCAATCTTGAGCAAACGGGCAGGATTCACCAGGTCAGAAAGATAAACCCTTTCTGAACCATAAACCACCTGGCACAATAGCAAATATGGTCCCTGTTTTCCCTCTTCACCATCAAATTCCACTCTCCTGTATCTTCCACGATTTAAGGCATAGGTTATGTTCACATTATCTGCTTGGTTATACACACCCAATCTTGCACCCTGAATTTCATTGTATATCCCAAACGGCAGATTTAAACTCAAATCACCCAGACCACCGTAAAAATTTCTTGTCCACAATTCCAATTGCATCTTTTCCACTTCAGAAATCCTGCGGGTTGGCAGATCTGCACCTTCATCGGAAAGTGCGCCCCTTACCTTAACACCTTCCACCTCACCACCAACATAAAGTTTCAATCCCTGATTAAATCCCTGATCAATATCAAATGAAAAATCCTTAATTCCGCTAATCTTCAGAAGATTCTCTTTATCTTCATCTCTTTGTTCTTTGAAGGAAACATATGTAGTATCTCCTGACAAAATTGTATCACTCTCAATCAAACGAAAATTGTAATATAATGAATCAAGTTTATACAGACTGTCTGATTCAGAAATCAGACACATCATACATATATAGATAACTGCCATATTGATCAAGTACAAAAATGTTTTTTCCAGAGACCTTTAGTTCCATGATAGAATGTCTCAATTCAATTCTTTTCCACTCCATATCTTTCTTGTATATGGTATTACTCTGGGGTAAAAATAGAAAAATATCTTCAGATACTACAATGCGACTCATTTTTTCCGGAATTTTGATTGTCTCAA
>JBDRWH010000062.1:0-6555 GCA_039802325.1 Caldifarciminota bacterium | reverse complement strand
TGTGTTCCCATAATCATCAATGACCAGAACTTCTTTTCTGGTTAATACATAAATTTTATTATCGTGGTAATCCATATCAATCGCATTGACATTATTTTTCCTCAATCGGACTTTGTTCTGGGGATCAAGAAAGATAAGTTCATTTTTCAAGCGATTGACAAGAACCACATCTTCAGTATTGGTAAGAACAAATGAAACAACATCGTCTTTATAAATTGATTCACTGTTTCCCGAGTTGAGGAAAAATCTTTGAATACCTGTGGCGGTGTGGAGATAGATAGAAAAAGGTGTCATCTTAAAGTTATAGATACGCATGTTTCTTTCAAAAGTCACAGGTATACTTACAACACCGCCGGCACTGTCAATTCTCATAATAGACTTCCCATTGAATTGCACAAGATATATTGCTTTATCCCAGAGTTCAAAGGTGGTAAAATTATCTGGTAGTTCAAGAACAGTTTTTGGCTCAAGCAAAAAGAACACCAACAGCAATTGCACAAATAAAGAATATATAAAAACCACGCTTTGTCAACCAAATTGAGTATTGACAAATGGTGCATACTGGATAAAATTGAACATGTTAAAAATGGGGCCGTAGCCCAGTTGGGAGAGCGCTTGACTGGCAGTCAAGAGGCCACGGGTTCGAATCCCGTCGGCTCCATATTCAAATAGTTGATAGAAAGGAGAAAAAAATGACGAAGACCTTTTTGTCTTTCTTGATAGCAGGCTTAATTCTACTGGGCTGCGTTGCCACACAACCAGTGCAACAGACCGAACCAGAGCCCACTGAGGATGCAAAGAATAAAGCATTGGAAGAATATTCAATAGGTTATGAATATTTGAAACAAACAAAATATGATGATGCGATAACACATTTTAAAGAGGCAATCAGACTTTATCCCAAGCATTATGCATCATATATTGCCCTGGCGCAGAGTTATCGTGCAAAACGCGAAATAAACACGGCCGAATCCGTGTATGTATTTGCAAAAAAGATTGATCCCAAGGATACCCGTGCTTATGAAGGACTCGCTGCGCTATACGCTGACCAGAAGAAATACGGTGAGGCAATAAGTGAATATCAATTTGCTTTACAGTTTGATTCTACGAATGTCAACATTCTGAACGGACTTGGTTTTATTTACACAAAAATAAAAGAATATGATAGGGCATTAGAATGCTATTTTAAGAGTTTACGATACGAAAGTGATAATCTTGTTGCCATAAAGGCAATAGCAAATATCTATGTGGAAAAAGGAGAATCTGAAAAAGCAGTCAGCTATCTTGAAATGTTAAGAGAGAAAAGGCCTGAGGCACTTGATGTCAGAGAACTACTGGCAAAGACCTATCTTGATCTAAAATATTATGATAAGGCAATTGCCGAGTATAATTTCCTTCTGAGTAAAAAACCCGATAATTATTTCTATCATCTTCAATTAGGTTCTATTTATGCCAAGCAAAAGAAATACACCAATGCTGAAAAAGAATATCAAGAAGCAAAAAAACTTGCACCGGATAATCCATTACCAATTCTTTACCTCGCCGATTTGCAGATCAGCAGAGGAAAATTGAATGAAGGAGAGAATATGGTGCGTGAGGCATTGAAGATTTCTCCGGATAATAACTATGCCTATGTATTATTAGGTGACATTTATGAACGAAGAGGATTTCAGAGAAAGGCGGTCTGGGACAAGAAAAAAACAAAATCCAACATCGGCGAAGCAAAGGCAGCAGTTAGTCTCTTAAATCAGGCAGAAGGTTATTACAGTCGAGCAAGGGATGATAGCCAGTTCGCCTCATATGTACGCACTGAGATTGAGCGGTGCGATGTGTGGATAAAACAATTGAAAGAAGATATCTGGTTCATTGAAGGAGGGAAAAAATAAGGGAGGTAATGATGATTAACCAGCGTTCAAAAGGCGTTTCAGGATTTGGCATAATTTTTATTATTATTGTGCTCCTGGTGCTGGGTTATGTCGGGTATCAAATATTCCGTATTCAATTCACCTATTCGTCAGCAAAAAATAAGGTTGAAGATGTAGTAAGAATAGGTCCGGTTAGAACGGATGCGGAAATTCTCAGTGACTTGTTAGAACAGTTCAGAGAAAACAAAATCCCGTTTGACCCTGCATATGATACAATCTATATTGACCGTAGTATACGCGATTCTTTCCGAATTTATTGTGCCTACAACGATTCTTCAACTATTTTCGGATTTTATACTTATTCGCGACATTTGATCATTGATGTGATAATGCCGATCAAGGCAGGATTGTAAGAATGCTCCACACCCCGGTTCTATTGCTCAATCAAAACTTTGAGCCCCTCACAGTTCTAAAACTGAGAAGGGCAATAAGTCTATTGTTATTGGGGAAGGTTGACCTGATTGAGAATGACCGGCAAAAAATGCTTCGTTCCATCAATATTGAATTACCCGTGCCTTCAGTTCTGCGTCTCAAATATTATGTGCAGATAAAACGAAAGGAAATTCCACTTAATAAAAAGAATATTATGAAAAGAGATAATAATGAATGCCAGTATTGTGGGAAAAAAGGCGGTCAGATGACAACTGACCACATCATCCCCAAGGCGCTGGGTGGTGAAGATTCCTGGGAAAATCTTGTTTGTGCCTGTCTTGAGTGCAATAACCGCAAGGGAAATAGAACTCTTCAAGCCGCCAATATGAAATTGCGGAAGAAACCCAAAAAACCAAGTTACTTTACATTTGTTCTGAGGGAGATTGGAAACCCGGATGATAAATGGCGGCCCTATTTGTTTCAGTCCTGACAATCGTAAGTACATCCGTTAATAATGAAAACAACATAGTCATTGAGATTGAAGGCAATAGATTTTTCTCTTCTGATTTTCTTCTGGCAAGATACAAATCCATAAAAAATCATAGCGACATGGAAAAACTGATTAGAAAAATTCTTGATGAATACAGCAATGCAGGCTTTGCTTTTTGTAGTGTTCGCCCGGAGTTAATTGATGTTGATAGTGTTACAAAGAAACTGATATTACATATTTCAGAAGGTGAGCGCATTATGATAAAAGACTATGTATTTAAGACTGATGGCAAAACAGATATTGCTCCGTTGAAGCGAATCGCCCGTGTCTGGAAGAATCAATATTTCTCTCTCGAAAAACTCAATCAGACAAAAAGGGTAATTCTAAAGACCAATGCTTTCCACAGTATCTCCGAATCTATCATCAAAAGCCACGATGATTACTATCTTGTTTTTGACCTCAAGGAAAAACATTCTGATTATCTGGCAGTTGCCGGCTCATTTGCGGAAGCAAGCAATTATTTTATCATTGATCTTTACTCTTTGAATATTTTCGGTACCCTTCGTCAGTTTCAATTCAGTTATGAATCAAATATCGCTCTCCAGACTCAAAAAAGACTTTTCAAAATCAACTTTACTGAACCGGTAATTCTTAATCCCGTTACATTCCATACCGAGCTCTCATTATGGGCATATGATTCAGCAAGACTCGCTGAATTCAATGGTAAATTTGTTGCGCCGCTGAACAACAACATCAGTGTGATGGTGTCAAGCGGCATTGAGAACACAAATTATTTAAGTGACACAGGCGCCTACAGTAGTACGCACACGCTCCTGGGCACAGGCATTCAGACCGAATATGTTAACAATCGCATCACCGTAGAGAACAATGTTACCTTTGATTATCTTTTCCGGCAGAAAAAGAGAATAAGAGTCAGATATGACGGAGTGATTGAATACGCAAAATTCTTTTTCAAGCCACACGCCATGATTGTGGAAACAGATTTGTTTGAATATTTTGATTATGTGAGGCTTGGTGGTGCAGATGACCTGCGCGGTTACATGGAAGACGAATTTTTGGCTAAACAAGCGTGGTGGTTTAATTTGGAATACAAAATACTGCCCATCTATCCTATTTTTGACATAGCCTGGTTAGAAACAGATTATACATTTTCCTATGGCATGGGCATTGACGCCCAGACAAAATTCGCCAATGCCTCAATTATCTTTGCCTGGCCAAAAAAAGGAAAATGGACTGATGGGAAAATACATTTGTTATTAACGAAAGGCTTTTAAAGGAGGTCAAATTGTTGTTATTGTTCCTTTTAAGTACGACAATCCCATTTGAATCACCTCTCAATAAATCAATATATTACCTTGAAACAAGAGGTTTTTTAAGTATTCAAACAATTAAACCCTTTGAGATTAGCGATATCGTTTCAGAAATTGATACACTTGTATTCTTAGAAGAAAGATTAAATAACATTGATCGCCATTTTGTTTCGCTTTTCAGTCCATTTCTTGTTAAATCCAACGATTTTTTCACAATTATTAGTCTGGATGCAGAAAATCAGAACCTGAAGGATTTTTATGGCAACCTGAACCTGCAATTATCTGGCAGGATTACGAATAACATTTCTTTTGGCGAGGCAATCAAATTTCATTTCGGGACTCAGATTGATAGTACAGGACCAAAACCCTGGAAAGACATTAGCCAGGCATACCTGAATGAAGGTTTTCTGAAAATAGCAAATAGAAATGCTGAATTTACCATAGGAAGGCGCAATCTACTGTTGGGATTCGGAGAAGAGCACAGCCTGATCCTTTCTCCAGCAAGAGAAGGATACGACGGATTTTTAATAACCTATGCTGGAAGATATTATGAATTCTCTTCAACCTTCTCAGTTCTAAATGTTAACAGACTGAAGTTTATTTCAATCCACAGACTGGGTTTGAATCTAAATAATTTGAAATTAGGTTTTTCCGAATCTATTCTATGGGCAGATAAATTAGAACCGCTATATTTGAATTTCCTATTACCATACTATCTCAGTCAATGGGGCATTGATAGAAATGATAATATAATGTGGTGCCTTGATGGTTCAATAAATTTCTCTAATACAACCGTGTTCGGTGAATTTCTAATTGATGATTACCAATTCAGTGAGCCGCCTCCTGGATACACTGAATACCCGCATAAACTCGGGTTTCAGTGCGGGATCAGAAAGATTATGTTTGAAAAAATCTTTATCACTTTTGGCTACACATTTGTAGACAAATGGGTCTATACACATCAAATCCCAGAAAACATCTACGAGAACGATTCACTATGCCTGGGATTTCCCCTTGGTAATGATGTGGACCAATTGAATTGTGTTATTAAATTTCTCAATAAAACAAAAATATTCCCGAAAATGAAGTTTGAGTTTACAAGAAAGGGCCAAGGAAGTCTATTCTTGCCGTATGAGATTGAACGTGGACCTGCCTATCCTGAATTTCCGTCAGGAATTGTAGAAGAAACGATCACCATATTGCCGGGAATTGAATTTGACATTTATCCACGATTATTTCTGAATGTGGAGGCAGGAAAGAAATACATTCATAATTTTGAACATATTCGCAATTCAGAAAAAAATGAAAATATTATCAATCTCTGGGTCTGGTTTATGCTTTGAGGAGGTCCTATGTTAAGAACCAATGAAAAAAATCTTGTGATGATGTCAGTTCAGGGGAAAGTAGCAAATCCAGGTGGTCCAAGGGCACATAGTGTTGATGCGGAAGGCAAACCATTCTTATTGCCGGGTACAGGTGGGATTGTCTACAATGTTAAGGTAGGAGACCCTGCGTTCGGTTGGGAAGCAGATCATATTGAACCATGTGTATCAACGATTCTTGATGAAAAAGACCGATATGACCGTCCAAATGCAGGTTACAATTTCTATGCCTGTGTCGGTAATGAAGCAATAATAAAAACCGGAGATGCAAAAGGCAAAAAAGGAGTGGTCACCGGTCATCATGGCGGTGCTGAACATGTTATGATAGATTTTCCAGACGATGTCCTTGATAAACTTTCCATTGATGACAGAATTCTCATAAGAGGTTATGGACAGGGATTAAAACTCTTAGATTATCCTGAAATAGCAATTTACAACCTTGCCCCTGATTTACTCCATAAAATGAAGATAAGACCAACTGGAAACAAAATTCGTATCCCGGTAACCGCCTGCATTCCTGCAGAACTGATGGGTTCAGGAACCGGAAGTCTGATGATGGGTGCAGGTGATTATGACATCATGACAACTGACCGAAACTTTATCAAAAAACACAAGCTTGATAGAATCAGGTTGGGTGATATTGTTGCCTTAATGGATCATGACAACCTGTATGGAAGGAGTTTCCGCAAAGGAGCAGTTACCATTGGCATTGTGATTCATGGAGACTGCCGTTATGCAGGACATGGACCCGGAGTAAGCACCCTGTTAACTTCAGCAAACCCAATCATAGATCCGGTTATTGATCCTGATGCAAATATTGCAAAAATCCTGAAAATTGGCAGGTATAGAAAGCGGTAATCATATCATAACACCTATTGTATTTATCTCTTGACTTTTCTTGGAAATTAAATATAATTAAAGTTTAGATTATTCTCTATTATTTAGAGTAATTAGGATAAAGGAGGATTTTTTATGGCAAAGGCAAAGTTTGAGCGAACCAAGCCGCATGTGAATATTGGGACGATTGGGCATGTTGATCATGGCAAGACGGCGTT
>JBDRWH010000061.1:0-9163 GCA_039802325.1 Caldifarciminota bacterium | reverse complement strand
CCACCGTATTCTTTAGGTATGAATATCCTGAGCAAACCTTCCTTAGCCATTTTTTCTATGATCTCGCGCGGAAATTCTGCTTTCTTATCAAGTTCATCCCGAACTGGCATGATCATTTCTTCAGCAATCTTCCGTACCTTTTCCTTTAATGCCTTTTCTTCATCAGTGAAAAAGTATTCCATATACCTCCCTTTGTCTGCAATATTGAAAAAAAGAAACTATATTGTAACAATTTTCAAATCAAAGTCAAGTGAGGGTTTAATCTGGAGCCTTGATTTTACAAGAAAAAGGGATAAAATTAACAATATGAAGATAAAGAAACTTGATCAAATAATTCCTGAAGTTCCACAACTGGCAGGCACAAAAGATACTACTCTGCAGTGGCTGATAACCAAAAATGATGGCGCTCTTCATTATGCAATGCGAGTTTTTACCATTAATCCAGGTGGCGAAATTCCTGTTCATTCTCACAACAATATGGAACATGAAATTTTTGTGCTGGAAGGCGAAGCAATTATGAACAATGGGGTTTCAGAAATACCTGTAAAAAAAGGAGACGCCCTTCTGGTTCAGCCCAATGAAAAGCATGGTTTCATAAACAATTCAACTGCACCATTCAGATTCATCTGCGTAATACCGATCTTACAATAGATACTTGTGGAATATTTTGACATAATTGTTGTTGGTGCTGGACCCGCAGGAAGTAGTGCAGGTCTGACTGCTGCAAAACAAGGGGTTTCGGTCCTGATCCTTGAAGAACATCCGCAGATTGGTGTTCCTCTTCAATGTGCTGAAGGGCTTTCCCGAAGCACAATCAAAGATTATCTTGATATAAAAGAAGAATGGACAGCAGTAAAACTATCTGGTTCAATTGTACGTGGACCAACTGGCGATGAATTCAAAATTGAATATCCCAATGTCGGCTGGATCTTGAACAGAAAAGCATTTGATCCTGCATTAGCATCCCTTGCCAAAGCAAATGGAGCAGTAATGAAAACCAATGCCCGGGTTGTCTGCATAGAAGATAACGAGATTCTTGTAGTACGGGAAAATAATAACCTAAGAAAATATCGTTTTCGGTTTTTGATTGGTGCGGATGGAATGGCATCAAGGGTCGGCGTCTGGCTTGGGATTGATACAAGACTGAGTTTGAGCGAGATTGAGGTCTGTGCAGAATATCTCCTTGAAAATATTAAAATAGAGCCAGGCTATACACATTTGATCTTTGACAAAAATCTTGCACCGGGTGGTTATGCGTGGATATTTCCGAAATCAGAAACCTCGGCAAATGTGGGACTTGGTATTTCACCATTGAAGACCGGCAAAAAAGCAAAAGACTATCTGGATGAATGGATAAAAACGGAGTTTCCTGATTGTGAAATCAGAGAAAGAATTTTTGGCGGTGTACCAGCAAAAATTCTGAAAAGATTTTCGGGCACAAATTTCTTTTTAGTTGGTGATGCAGGAAGGTTTACTGACCCATTGAGTGGTGCAGGTATTGCAAATGGTATTAAATCCGGTATGATTGCTGGTAAAAATGCAGTCCTGCGACTAAGAGGGAAGAAGGATTACTATGACCAGGAAATAGAGAAAGAGATACTATCGGAAATCAGGTTTCATAAAAAAGTGCGTGATGCTTATCTGAAATTGAATGATGACGATTACATCAAAATTTTTGAAATTGGTAAGAAATTTTTTGCGGATAAGGTAATAGATGATATCAATACCCACAAATTAGTCTGGGAGGTAATGAAAAACCTACCTTATCTTTTGCCTCTTTGCGTGCGCCTGTTATTTTAGTTAGTAATTTATTTCTATTTTAAGGAAATCTCCACCGGATAACTGATTTCACCAATGACTGTTTTAACATAAGCCTTTGCCTTGATTTTGTAGGAAGCAGTCTTAAGCCGTAATGCATCAACAATTGCCTGACCAACTTTTGTATATTCCAGAGTAATGGTGGTTGTAAAATTTTCTGATTTACCCGCAGGAACCTTCAGTCCTTTACCTGTCGTACCAGAAAATACATCAGTTTGGTTCACATAGAATGTGTAGTCCAGTTTATCAAGGATTGCATCTACATTATTAGGATTCTGCACCTTCAGTTCAAAATCAACTTTCAGGTCAGAGAATGTGAAGTCATGAGGATCTGCTGAAACAAAGGTAAATTTGCATTCTTTTATTGCAAGGCGCTCTTTTATTGCTGAACAGGAAACAACAAGAATGATTGAGAAAATAAATATTATTTTATTCATACAGGATTATACCCGGAATCACTGATAAATCAAGAGTTATTTTCCCATGAGTCGTCCCACATTTTTGACGCTTAGGTTCACAATTTTTGAAAAAAAACAAAAAAGGGGGAGATTCACTCCCCCTTTCTACATGATAAAGACCTATGCTGCTGGTTTTACAAGCTTGAACATATGTTTTACTTTCCAGCCTTCACTCAAGAGCGTGTAATAGCCGTCATATCCTTCAGGATCAGGCTCAGCAAAAAATTCATAACGGACAAAGATTGTCTGGTCAAACTTTGCCCAGTTATCTTCACCTGTGCCTGAGCCATCATCTCCCAACCTGAACTGTGCTGAAAGCCTGATGTCAGATGAAGTCGTGATGTCAATTGATACTGCCTCAGTAATCGTGCTGTTATCAAATGCATAACGATACCAGGTGGAATTCCAGTTCCATTTGAAATCACCTGTGACATGAGTCGTGTCAGGGACACCCACTACTGCACGGAACCAGATATTCCTGTTATCAGCAAGCAAACCAATATCTAACTTGATGATTGTATCATTAGCATGGGCAGTATCCCATATATCAGGAGTAAACATTAAGTATAAGTGTCCAGAATCAATCGTGACACTCTGACTGTCAACAGGGAATTTTATTGTAAACCGATAATATAGGTCTTCCCATTCGTCAGGAACATTGAATGTATCAGGACCTTCCCAGAGTGGTGGTGCAGCAAGAAAAGAATTGCTATAGGCATCAACATCGGTCATCATTCCGAGTAAAGCCAATCCCTGAATCAGATTGTTCGCCTCATAGAGCTCATTCTCATCTGTCTTCTTGCCGCAACCAAAAAAGACCAGCAACATCACGACACCTGCAACAACGAGTTTTGGCTTCATATTACCTCCTTTTTTCTATTATAGATTATAATCCAAAATCCTCGTCTGTCAAGAAAAATATGCAAATTTTATGCCAGTGACAAAAATCATATTCGCTGAAAAACCATAGTTTATTCTTAGTCTTCTTGATAGAATGTTGTACAAAAAGTTAAATGTTGCAAAAAAAGATAATGGGAGGGGTGCGATCCACCCCTCCCATTGCCATTGTCTTCTTAGTCTACGAGAATCAGCTTGATGGTTTCGTTATTATTGCCGATACCAAAGTATATTCCCTGGTTTAACCGTACTCCATTATCATCACAACCATTCCATTTACCAACTCCCTTTTCAAGGCTAAGATTACGCACCAATCGTCCACAGGCATCATATATCCTAACCTTGTTTACTTGAGTAGTGAAATTGATTGCGGTTGATTTCCTGAATGGATTGGGTGTTGCATAGGCTGGTCTTGTTCCAGATTTTATCTCGGGATTTAGTTCTTCAACATAACCAGGCCAGAGTTCAATATTCGCCCTGATAAGAATATCCATTGTAGCATTGTCACGATGTGGTGCCCAGGATCCAGTATATTCATAACCTCTCATTGAAAAGAGAGGGTCTGTATCCATTGAGAAAGCAGGTTCTGCTGCATTTTCGGCAATTCCGCCAACATAGAAAGCCCCATTTGCAATCATAAAATAGTGATTAGAGATATCTATGTGTTTCCAGCCTGTATCAGTTACAACAATCAGGGTATCAAATATTACAGTCCCGGGATCACCATTAGTTCCATCATCATCTATCAGCTGGAAATGAACCGGTGCATTGCCACTCGTGACAGCACCAAAATGGAAACTCATTTGATTAACCTTTATCGGATACCGCGGTGGATAGAATTTATTGCCCCATCCTGAATTGGGCCCATTCCATGACATTGCCTGTTCATAGGTTCCATTATCATACTGAAGTATTGCCGGATATGTAACAATTCGTGATTCAACCAGGGTTGAATCATTGGATGGTGTCATATCACCGCTAAGCAATGATTTGACTTTGACTGAGTATGGTCCGTTAACAGTTGGACTCCAGGATGGCGTAAAGATTAAAGAATCGGTCTCACCCGGAGCAAGGCTTGCGACCGTGACCGTATCAGCATACACGAGTATATTGGATGGATTTCGAACTTGACAATAGACATTGAAATTTGCCTCTGGTTGATTACCTGTATTTTTTACCACTGCCCATAGGTCTACTGAATCGCTATTGTAAACAAAGAAACCACCTGATACATCATTCATAACCTTCCAGACTGCAATATCGTGAACCTGATAACTTGTTGATTCTGGAGGGTAGTAAAGGATCGCGAGATTGGCATGAATGGTATTGGAACTTGGGACATTATCGTGATTATATTGCAGACCAACTGTGCCTGACACATTTTCAATACCAACAGTCAAGAAATTTGTTCCACCGCCCGGAGTTCCATTCTGCACGAGATATTGAAATGTTATTGTGCTGTCCAGTTTTGAGAGGATGATCTGGAAAGTGTTCAAACTTGTTCCTACATTCCAGAATCGGACACTATCAAATTGAATAATGCAGGTATCATATGTCGCATTCGTCCAGTACCAGCAAGTACCCTGTGGTGTAAAATCAATATCACTCATCAGCGGCGCAAGTACATTATTTGGCGTCTGAGGATTGGGTAAGGTCTGGAATGGATGTGCTTCAAGGGTTGGATCCCCAAATGCAATGTAGCCATTTGAACCAACATAAAAGCTATTAACCTTGTACCAGTAGTAGGGGAACTCAAACCCAATAGGAAATGGACCAACCACATTATCATCAGCCAGACCTGTAATCTGAGTGCCAACACCTTTTATGTCAATCCAGCTGAAGCTCGGACCACCTGTGGTATCACTATCAATCCACCTATAGCCATAGGCGTCTGGACCACCGGCACCCGTGATTATTGGTTCAGTACTATTTAAGAATGGTGAACCAACAACCTGAAACAATATTAATAAGTATATCATAAAACCTCCTGTATTTTAATCTTATCCAAAAAATTCAATAAGTCAATGCCTCAATCACAAGATAAGCTGGGTGAAAAAATTCACAACCATTGTGTGTATAATTTTACATCAATCAGCGGACCAACTCAATCACTTCATAGACTTCTACCATTTGACTTATGTTTTTCAATTTCACCGGCTGAAGTTTTTTGACATTCACATAATCTTTGATAGAATCATAAGTATTTTTGCTGATCAGGATCTGCCCGGGTTGAGCAATATCTTCAAGCCGGGATGCAATATTTACTGCAGTTGAAACCACGGTGTATTCCATTCTTTTCTCATTGCCGATGTTTCCTGCGATAACTTCACCAGTGTTGATACCGATGCCTATTTCAAATGATGATACTTCAGAAATTTTTGATTTCTCCTGCCATTGTTCTTTCAACTCCTCAACCCGTTTCTTCATGCCAAGGGCGCATTTTACTGCCCTTAATGGATCATCCGAATGGGTTACCGGTGCACCAAATATTGCCATGACACAGTCCCCTATATATTTGTCAAGAGTTCCTTCATATAAGAAGACTTCTTCTGTCATGCTGCTCAAAAAATCATTCAATATCTCAACCGCAACAATAGTATCTATCTTTTCAGTAAGAGAGGTGTATCCACGAATATCACAGAAAAGAACTGTTGCAATACAATGCTCGCCACCTGGCTTGATTGCCTTTTCCTCAGCCACAATTTTTTTGACAACTTCAGGTGAGAAAAATCTCTGCAGTCTTTCCGTTATCTTTTCTTCTTTCTTGACCTTTTCGTATAACTGGGCATTTTCAATGGCAATTGCTGACTGACTGGCAAAGGAAACTATGAATTGATTATCATCATCAGAGAACCGATTAGCGCCAACTGGATTATCAAGATAGATGACACCTAAGACGCTTTTTTCCTTTGATATCAAGGGAGCACATACTACTGATCCGATTGCATAGGTTATAACGCTTTCCTGGGTCTTGAATCTTTCATCCTTTGTTGCATCATCCGTTGTAATTATGCTACCTGTTTTATACGATTCATAAGCAATGGTCTGGCTGACTCCTGATGATTTTTGTGAATCTATTGCACCGCCCATATTTCGTGCAACCTTTATTCTTAACGCCTTTGTCTGAGTATCATAGAGCATAATAAAACCGCGTTTTGCCTGTATTATTCGCAGAGCAAGGTCCATCAACAGGTTCAAGAGGACATTAAGGTCAAAAACAAAATTTATCACCTTTCCCACTTCACAAAGGGTTGCAGCGATTTCTTTTGATTTCTCAGCTGCAATCAATTTTTGATGATATTCTTTGATATCCGCCTGCAGTTCATCAAGAGATTTTAACAACTTCTCTTTTTTCTCACCCTTGGCGAATAGCTTTTTCAATTCTTCAATCTTCTTGTCAAAATCAAATGTATCACCAAATCTCCGTGCAACTGTCCTGCGCTCGGGTATTTGATCCAACTTTTCTTCATCAACAAATGTAATAATAATATTTCCCAACTGAATTTCATCGCCGTATTTTAGTTTTTTTTCGCTTATCCGTTCACCGTTGACATAAGTCCCATAACGACTTTTATGGTCTCTGATAATGTAGTATATACCTTTCTTGATTACCTCAGCATGGCAGCGGGAAACAAATATGTCGTCAAGGACAATATCATTATCTTCACGCCTGCCCAGTGTAAGAAATTCTTTTTCCAGTTTAATTGTCTGAGTTTCTTCGTTAGATTTATGAATTAGAAAAGTTGCCACCTCACTTACCTGCAAATAGTCACATTGTCAAAATTTACCGAGACTTGAGGAGGCTCTGCTCTGTAAACCCACAAACCAGTCTTGCCTACGCCAAATTCATTATCCAACTTTTCAATTTTCAGGTCACCGTTAAAGTATATTTTGAAGTTATTGTCACAAACATCTACCCATAATTCACACCATTCATTTTGCATAATAATATTAGGAACTACATCAATAATAGTGGTATCACCATTCTTTACTTTGCAGAAGGCCAATATACCCGCAGAAACAGATACAATGTAGTAGTTGAGACTGTCCTGAAGTTTCAAAACAACACCTGCCTGGGTCAAGGTATCAAGATGACTTACGAATTTGAAGTGTATGCCAATGGCAAAACTATTAACCGCCTGATTATAAAGTGCCAATCCATACTGGGAATTGCAATTGTAAACATGTGGCTGAGACGGTGCAGTATTGTCATTTTGCACGCTCCAGAAACCAGCTATTCTCTTGAAATCAAATGGTTCAGTTGTGCCTACAGAATCATTGTCAAAATTGAACATCATTGTGGAGAAGTAAAAATCAAGGGTATCCGCAGTACCAGCAGGAAGGCTTTCCGGGTAATAATCAATTGGGTGATAATAGGGAAGAGTGTGAAAAACTAATACACTGTAGATGCCCGGATCAATTTCACTGAATTCATACTTACCTTCAGGGTCGGAGAATGTTGAGTCATATAACTCGTGGTCAGCAGTAAGAATTTTGATTTTAGCATTCTTGACCTTGCCTTCTGGTGATTCTATGTAGCCGGTCAGAGATGCCTTGTCTGGATTATCAGGATCAAATTCATTGTCCCGTGGTGGCTTCAAACACGCAAACATTAAAATTGTTATACAAATGATAATTATCTTCTTCATTGTTCCTCCTTTGGTTATTTATTGCAAGGTAAAAACCATCTTTTCACTTAATTCCTTTCTTGTATCCAAATTGCAAATAATCATTTGTTAGATTGCAATAAAATCCATTATCAAAGTTAATCATGGATGATTTTGTCGCTGGTTTTGTAAATATCACATCATAGAGGTTATAGAAATAAAGTCCTGCGAAAGTAAGCCAGGAAAATGCAGTAATATTGTACCATAACTTGTATTCCCGGTATGCTTGGTCCATTTCATCTTCATTCCCCGGTTCAATATCAAGATATTTTTGATGTTTCTTTTCCTGGATTGTAGTAGAAATCACCGCAGTAGGTAACAAAACAGCAGTAGCAATCATCAATTTCTTACCTTTTGAGCTTTCACCTTTATACATTTGTCCCCAGCCAGGCAGACAACAACTGCGCATCAAGGCACCGGTAGCACTTACCTCGGCAGGTTGAACAACAGGCTTGGTCGGCTTTGTCGGTGGTGGTTGAACCGGTGGCGGCTTGGGTGTTACGGTTGCCATTTCTGCCTTTGCTTCCTCAAAAACCTTGATAATTTTTGGCGAAACAGTTGCGGGGTCAAGTTCTAATTTCGGATCAAGTAAAAGTGCTTTCTTGAACTGTTCTTTTGCCCTTTCCTTGTCACCAAATGCCACATAACTGAAAGCGAGGTATTTGTATGCCTCAACCTGTTCGCTCTGGTTGAGCTGTTTTAGGTATTGCAAAGCATCTTCTAATTGTTTTATTGCATTTTCATATTCGCCATTATTATAAAATAATTTTGCCTTTTCCAACATTTTTAACAGCGAATCCCCGCTGACCTGCTGGCTAAAACTGAATCCAACAAGGACAATACACAAAGATAGACAGATTTGTTTTAGCATATCTACTCCTTTTATTTGGGTTTAAGTTCTATATTCTTCTTTAACATTTGATTTGCTGATATCTCTATTGCCTCTTCGTATGGCTGGTATGATGGATTAATCAACTTTAATATGTGACGACCCGCTGACAATTTTATTGGTTCAGCAATGGGTGTTGTTTCAAGAAATTTACCATCAATATATACATCAGCCCATGGTTTAACAGTAATTTTCAAAAAACCCTCAAGTGGTTCAAGCCGGACATTTAACTCCAGAGTTTGGTCAGGTTCAAATTTTATTTTCCTTTGCCAGATCTTAAAATTTGGATTTTCAAGACGTATTGTATGCATACCCGCACTCAAACTAAGACTACGGGCAATGGGTGTTGTTTCAATATACACATTATCTACATAAATTTTTGCCCAGGGTTCAACCTTTACCTTTAGATAACTGGTCCCCTGAACTGGGGGTAC
>JBDRWH010000060.1:0-9478 GCA_039802325.1 Caldifarciminota bacterium | reverse complement strand
TTTCCAGCCAGAGCATAAGGGTACCGATCCAATTCAGGCAATTGAGTTTTTAATGCATATCTTGAGACATAAGGCGATTGTGTTCTTTATAAGTGATTTTCTTGGTTCAGAATTTGAGTTGGACAAAATCCGCATTCCCCTTGGTGTGGTATCAAAGAAACATGACCTTGTCGTAATAAAAATATCAGATCCCAGAGAAATGGAACTACCGAATCTCGGGCTTGTAGAATTTGAAGATGCTGAAACCGGTGAAATCATTACTGTCAATACCAGTGACGGAAATTTGATTGAACAATATCGGAAATATCGGAGCGCAGCAGCAGGTGAGCATGAACGATTGTTCAAATCCATAGGTGTAGATTACATTGACTTAAAGACGGGTGAAGATTTTACTCCCAAACTTCACAAATTCTTTGAAGAAAGGGCAAGAAGGTATAGGTAAAAAGGCAATGAAAGGGCTAAATATGGCAATAAAAGGCAAAAAGGGAGTAGAAAGGGAAAAAGGCAAATCAGATTTATGATACTACCCTTTATACTATTCTTACAAATCGGACTGAAGGCAGAACTTGGAAAGGAATTTGTCAATAAAAAACTTACGGTCGGTGACCCATTTGAAATAGTTGTTGAACTTTCAATACCGACAAACAAAAATATTTCTGAACCATTCATTGACTCAATTGAACCTTTTACGATTACAGACCAGAAACACAAAATCACCCAGGAGAAAGGTATTGCAAAACATATTTATCGTCTTAGGGTTTCATCTTTTAATACCGGCGAATTGAAGTTTCCACCACTAAAATTTCTTTTGAAGGAAGCCGAAAGAATTGATACAATCCAAACAAATTCTGTTGATATAAAGATAGTAAGCGTTCTTCCCGAAGGAATGAAAGATATAAATGACATAAAAGAAATGATAGAATTTCCCAATCCATTGCCCTTAATCATTGTGATAATTGTAATATGTGCAGGTGGAATCGGCGTTCTTGGAGTGAAGTTCTACAAGAAGCTGAAACAAAAGAAAATCCTTGAAGAGCAGAAAATTCCCTGCTGGGAAAGGGCATTGAGTGCCCTTGATAAATTATCTAAAGAAGATCTTGTAAATATCAGAATCATAAAACAGCTATACTACACACTGAGTGAAATTTTGAAGAGATATCTTGAAGAAAGATTTGGTTTTCCCGCAATTGAGCAGACTACGACCGAGATCGTCCAGAGCATGAAAACACTGAAAACCCCTTTGCGTGAAGAATTCCAGAATGTTTTCAACTATGCAGATATGGTGAAGTATGCAAAATTTATGCCCCCTGCAGAAGAGACCAAAAATATCCTGCAACAAAGTAAAGAGTTGATCACAAAAACAATACCCCAGCAAACTGAAGGAGTAAAACAATGAGATTTGCAAACCCCGTATATTTTCTCCTTCTGCCATTAATTGCAGGGTTAATATACTGGGAATTGAAAAAAAGAACCAGCGCAGTTAGATTCTCTGATACGCAGTTTTTCAACAATTACAAAACTGGAAGTGTTTACAAATATTTTGCAATTTTCTTGAATATTTTGATTCTCATTTTACTTGTCTTTGCCCTTGCTCGACCCCAGAAAGGCAGGGTGTATGAGGAAACAGAAACAAGGGGTGTTGATATTATGCTCTGCATTGACATTTCAGGGACAATGCAGGCTGAAGACTTCAGTCCGAAAAATCGTCTTTATGTAGCAAAAGAAAGGGCAAAGGAATTTATTTCTAAAAGACCTGGAGACCGAATTGGCTTGGTCATATTTGCCGTTACCTCAATGACCCAGTGTCCTTTGACAATCGACCACAAAATTTTGCTTGATTTGCTTGACCGAATTAATTTTGGTATAATACAGGACGGCACTGCAATCGGGATGGGTCTTGCCACTGCAGTAACAAGAATAAAAGATTCAAAGGCAAAGGAAAAGATTATTATTCTTTTGACTGACGGATTGAACAATGCAGGAGAAATTGATCCTATCACCGCAGCAAAACTTGCCCAGTCATATAATGTAAAAGTCTACTGTATAGGAGTTGGCTCAAAAGGTCCAGTGCCGATTCCTGTTCAGCATCCAATCTATGGTAGAATCTATGTTAGAGAAGAAATTGATTTTGACATGAAAACCCTTGAAGAAATCTCTGCTCTAACCGGTGGAAAGGCATTTCTTGCTACAGATGCTGAAGCCTTGAAGACCATATATGATGAAATTGACAAACTTGAACCAACAACATTCAAGGTATCAAGACATACAGTTTATTCAGAAAAAGCACAAGTATTTATGTTGCCAGCAATCATTCTGTGCTTCGCATCATTTATTCTTTCAATAACATTCCTGAGGAGATTACCATGATTAAATGGGCAGAACCTAAATATCTATATCTGCTCTTCTCAGTACCAATAATAATTCTTGGTTTAGTTTTTCTCTACATTCAAAAAAGGAATGCACTCAAGAAATTTGCCGATAGCCATCTCATATCAATTCTTATAGAATCGTTTAATTCACAGTTATACCTATTAAAATCAATATTCTTCTTGCTCGGTGTCATATTTTTGATTGTCAGCCTTGCCCGTCCAAAATGGGGTGAGAAGTTGCAGATATATAAGGGGAAGGGAATTGACATTGTGATTGCCCTTGATGCCTCAAAAAGTATGTATGCCCAGGATATAAAACCATCCAGGCTGGAGCGGGCAAAACAGGATATTGCTTATCTGCTTGATAATCTTGGCACCCATCAGGTCGGCATTACTGCATTTGCTGGTGACTGCTATGTCATGTGCCCATTGACAACTGACATTGACGCTGCTAAACTATTCCTGGATATAATTGAGCCGAATATGATACCAAGACCAGGGACAAACATTGCAAAGGCGATTGAAGTTTCTTCTTCACTCTTCAATCCAAAAGAAGAGACTCATAAGGCATTGATTATTTTCACGGATGGTGACAATCTTGAAGGTGATCCGATGCCCGCATTAGATAAGGCAATAAACCAGGGAATAAAAATATTTACAATCGGTGTCGGCACACCCGAAGGTGCACCAATAATTGAAAGTTCATCTGGGGGAGTTACATACAAAAAAGACAAAGAAGGAAATATTGTAATGACCCGACTTGTAGATAGACTATTGCTTATGATTGCGCGTTCAGCAAATGGCAGGTTTTTCAGAACCGAAGGCCCTTATATAAGCCGACTGACTGATGAGCTGGACCAAATTAAGAAAAAAGAGTTTGGTGGTGGCGAATATGTACAGTTTGAAGAGAGATATCAGTATTTTCTAATCTTTGCATTTGGCTTTATATTTTTGAGTATTTTCTTAAGTGATAGGAGAGGAAGGTGGGTATGATCCCAAATTCCAAATTCCAAATCCCAAATCCCAAACAATTTATAAATGCCAAAAGTCAAATGTCAAATGCCAAATATCTGAAGTCAAAAATCAACCAGCGTCTCAACCCCAACCTGATAACCAAATTATCAATAATAATAATATTCTTCTTGCCCGTCTATGCAGATGTAGGTTCTTTAATGCGCAAAGGAAATGGATTGATGAGAAAGCAAAAATATGAAGAAGCCTTGAAAATTTATGAACAGGCACAGGTTCTTGAGCCTGATAATATAAAGATTCATTACAATATGGGAAGGGCATTTTACAAAATGGCGAAATATCCTGAGGCAATAAGTGAATTTGAACTCGGACTGTTGACTAAAGATAAGAAGTTCCAGGCAAATTCCTTTTACAATATCGGCAATTGTAAATTCAAACAGGGTGACCTTGATGGTGCAATAAATGCCTACAGAACTTCACTGCTATTTAACAACAAAGACATGAAGGCGAAACAAAATCTTGAACTGTGTATGAAGATCAAAGAGCAACTAAAGAACCAACCCCAGAGTGATTCTACAAATCAACAACAGCAGCAACAACCACAGCAACAACAACAGCCCCAGACCCGTAAACCGGAGATGTCACAGGAAGATGCAAACCGCGTGCTTGAAGCATTGAAAAATAAGGAAAAAGAAGAGCGTAAAAAACAACCGCCAAAGCCACAACTGGAGAAAGTAGAAAAGGATTGGTAAAAATGAAAATAAATCCCAAAACCCAAATCCCAAATCCCAAACAATACAAAAATCACAAATTTCAAACAATGCTTTATCTATGGATAACGACTTTATTAATTCCATTAAGTATGTTCGCTGCAGAATTGAATTTTGTAGCTTCGGTTGACCGCACCACGGTTGGGCTGGGTGAGACCTTTACGCTCAATGTCTCGGTGAGTGGTGAAAATATCAGTGGTGTTCCCTCACCAAAGTTGCCAGATCTACCTGATTTCAACATCCTTGGCCGTTCATCTTCACAGTCAACAAACATAAGTTTTATTAATGGCAAAATGACCCAGCAAACCACAATTACCTTCATTCATACTTTAAGTCCTAAAAAAATCGGAAAATTTGCTATTGGTCCTTGCAAAATTGACTATCAAGGTAAGACCTATGAGACTCAATCAATTGAGATTGAAGTAGTAAAAGGAACAACCCAGACACCAACTGCAGCCACACCAACACCGCCCCAAACTACTGGTTCTCTGGAAGGGAGTGTCATGCTAATCGCTGTGCCGAGTCGCAGGGAATTGTATCAAGGAGAGCAAGTAAATGTGGAATTTTATATTTATACACAATACGATCTTGACAATATTAATCTAAGCAAAATGCCCAATTTCAGTGGTTTCTGGTATGAAACTATCTATGATGCGAATCGCCTATCTTATCAGAGAAAAACCTATGAAGGCAAAACATATTATGCAGCATTGATCAAAACTGTTGCCCTCTTTCCTGTCACAAGCGGGCATCTCACAATTGACCCGATGGAAATCAATGCGACTGTCATTAAACCACCCCGAGATTTTTTTGATTTCTTTGGCAGTGCACAAACGATTAGTATATCATCAAAGCCAGTGTCAGTAAATGTCATTCCTTTTCCGCAGGATAACAAACCGGAAAATTTCTGCGGAGGCGTTGGGAAATTTACATTGACTGCAAAGGTTGATCGTGATACATCAAACCAGGGCGAACCCGTAAATCTTATCATTAAAATCAGTGGCACTGGCAACATCAAATTGATAGAAAAACCTAAGCTTAACCCAATATCAAATTTGAGGATGCTGGAACCCGAAATAAGAGAGAATCTTGAAAAATCCACCGGCACAATTAAAGGAACAAAAGAATTTAGATTCCCGTTGATTCCCCAGGTTGATGGTGAGTATGTTATTCCGGAAATTGCTATGGCATATTTCAATCCCAAGACAAAGACATATGAAGTCCTGAGAAGTGAAAAGATTAGATTTGTTGCAACAGGTGTAGCACAGGGTCAGCCTGTAACCGATGCCGGTGGTGTAAAGATATTAGGAAGCGATATCCGTTACATCAAACCTGATAAGACTATTATTAAACCGGGTTCAGCCACAGTATCAAGATTGTACCTTCTTCTTTACCTCATCTCAATATTGATATTCGGAACTGCATTTCTCTACCAGCGCCATCAGTCAAGGCTATTAAAAGACCGTGCTTACGCAAGAAAATTCATGTCCAGTAAAGTATTCAAAAAACGATTTAAACAGGCAAATGAATATCTGAAAAGGAATGACCAGAAGAATTTTTACAGTGCACTTTCAAAGGCGATAACAAATTATATTGGTGACCGATTCAATCTTGAAACTGGTGCAATTACAGCAGAGCAATTGAAACAGGAGTTATTAATTAGGGGGCTAAAATCAGAATTACTTGAAGAGTTGTTTGACATTGTAAATAAATGTGATACAATTGCTTATTCTCCGCTATCCAGCGCAGAACTATCAATGAATGAATTATATGAGAAAACAAAGAATCTCGTGGAGAATCTATGATTATGCTGATCTTTGCAACCTTTACTGAAGTCGTTCAATTGTATAATACAGGTAATAAATACTATGCTGAAGGTAATTTCCAGTCGGCAATTGAGTGTTATGAGAAGGCATTACTAAATACGAAGAATAAGGATATCTACTACAATTTAGGGAATGCATATTTTAAAATGGGCAAGATTGGTAAGGCAATAGTTCAATATCGGCGTGCTTACACTTTGTATCCAAGGGATGGAGATATATTGTACAATCTGAATTTTCTAAGAAATTTCAGACCCGATAAAATAATGAGCATGCCCAATCCATTTTTTCAGTTCTTAGACCGGTCTTTCCATTATCTTTCTCCTGATGAAAGTCACATTCTCTCTTCAATTGCATTTCTGGCTATTTCAATCTTTCTATCCCTGTATTTGATATTACGGAACAAAATCTTTGTATGGTCCAGCATTTTCTGTTCGCTATTCTTTCTTTATTTTCTGGTAAGTTCAAGCCTGTGGCAGGCAGAAAAAAATTCGAATTCCGCAGTTGTGGTTGAGCGTGAGTTGAAGGCATACAGCGGTCCTGGAGAAGAATACAAAGAAATCCTTGTAATTCACGATGGAACCGAGGCAAGAATTCAAGAAGAAAGGAATGGATACTATCTAATTCAATTGCCTGGTGGAATTGGAGGTTGGGTAAGAATGGATGGTGTGGAAAGGATATTTGATTGAAGAAGGTTATTGTCTGCAGACGACATTTGAACCATCCCTGGATATTCTCTAATGAGATTATAAAAACCGAAGACCCTTCTCCAGGAGAAGTTGTTAAGGTTGAAGAAAGAAAAAAGGTAATTGGAACCGGATTTTATAATCCACACTCTTTAATATCAGTCCGCCTTTTTTCTCAAGAAGAAGAAGATTTTTCAAAGGAGTTTGTATTAAATAGAATTAAAAATGCGTTAACACTTCGTTCTGATTTAGGCGAAAGTTTCCGGCTTATTTACAGTGAAAGCGATGGATTGCCCGGTTTGATAATTGATAAATATAACAATTATTTTGTCGCTGAAATAAACTGTCTTGGGATGGACAAAAGAAAAGGAATGGTTTATGAAATATTGAAAGAGTTATTCAACCCCAAAGGCATCTATGAAAAATCCGAGGAAAATCTGCGCAAACTTGAAGGTCTTGAATCTGAGAGTAAAGCGATTTATGGGAAAATCCCGGAACTTGTAGAAATAGAACAGGATGGAATAAGATTTCTTGTGGATATAATAAATGGTCAAAAAACCGGATTCTTCTTTGATCAGCGCGAGAATCGGAAGAAGATTGCTGAATTTGCTCGTGGAGAAATCCTTGACTGTTTCTGTTATACAGGTGGATTTTCGCTTTATGCTGCAAAAAAAGGAAGGTTATTGGCTATTGATTCCTCAGAAAAGGCGATTGAAATTGCAAGAAAGAATGCATTAATAAATAATCTTGAATGCAATTTTGAGTGTGCAGATGTTTTCAAAACCCTGCGTAAATTTCAAAACGAAAACAGAAAATTTGACACAATTATTCTCGATCCTCCATCTTTCACA
Source organism: Caldifarciminota bacterium (assembly GCA_039802325.1). GTDB lineage: Bacteria > Hydrothermota > Tepidihabitantia > SM23-42 > JAOAFX01 > JAOAFX01. The sequence goes on along the minus strand of JBDRWH010000060.1, from coordinate 2,007 downwards.
AAATCAAAAAGAAAAAAATTTGATGCTCTAAGGGGCTACAAAGAAATAAATCTTATGGCAATGAAGCTTTTGAATGATACTGGAATATTATTTACCTCATCCTGTTCCTATCACATTTCAAATGAGGAATTTCAATCTATGCTGCGCGATTCAGCAAAAGATGCCGGCAGGGAGTTCATCATTATTCAACAAGGCGTTCAAGCAAAAGACCATCCGATTTTATTGAATTTTCCGGAAAGCAATTATTTGAAGGCACTTTTCCTGAAGACCGAATAGATAAATCTTTTGTTGACATTTTCATTTTTTTTATTATAATTTTCGTATGGCAGAAGTAAAAAATGTAAAAGATATTCCATCTATTGACAAAATCCTCAATTATCCCGAATTAAAGCCATTCATTGATAATCTGGAACATGCTTATGTTATTGCAGTTATCCGTAATAAGACTGATGAATTTAGACATAGCATATTGGGCGGAGAAATATTGAACATTGAGGATCTTAAAAAATCAATCATTAATGAATTGCAGGATTTGACAGAACCCTATTTTTCTTACGCGATAAATGGTTTGGGTATTGTGCTCCATACTGGTTTAGGAAGGGCACCATATATTCGCGGTATTCTTGATATATTGAATTCTGCAGGTACTGGTTATTCACGTTTGCAGATTGATGAAGAAGGCAGGAGAGCCGACCGCTACAAAAAGATAAATAAACTATTGAGGCTTATAACCGGTGCAGAAGCAGGTATATTTGTAAATAACAACGCTGCAGCAACATTATTGATACTAAATACGATTGGCAAGGGTAAGGAGATAATAATATCGCGTGGACAATTGATTGAAATTGGTGGCTCTTTCAGAATCCCTGAGGTAATGGCTCAAAGCGGGGCAATATTACGAGAAGTAGGAACCACAAATCGCACCCACCTGAAAGATTATGAATCAGCAATAAATGAAAATACTGCAGGCATTTTAAGGGTACATCAATCAAATTATCGCATTATGGGATTTACGAAACAAGTTCCCCTTGAGGACCTTGTTCTGTTAGGCAGACGACACAATTTACCAGTAATTGACGACCTGGGAAGTGGTGCTTTGCTTGATTTTTCAAAATACAACCTGCCAAAAGAACCGATGGTTCAGGATAGCATTAGAATCGGTGCTGATGTTGTTTGTTTTAGTGGAGATAAGCTTATTGGTGGACCACAGTGTGGTATTATTATTGGAAAAAAAGAATATGTTGAAAAAATGAAAAGTAATCCGCTCCACAGAGCGCTACGGTGTGACAAATTGACCAATGCTGTGCTTGAAGCAACCCTGCAGTTATTTTTGAAAAAGGAAGAAACAATTCTAAGAAACCACAGTGTAATATCCTTGCTTTTGAAACCAATTCAAGAAATAAAGAGACAGGCGAAATGGTGTGCTCGAAAATTGGAGAAATTCTCAAATATTGAATTAGAAGTCAAATGGTCTGTTTCAGAGATTGGCGGTGGGTCCCTGAGTACAGAGCAGTTGCCCACTTATGTTCTTGCTATAAAGCCTAAAAAGACATCGGTAGAACAATTAGCGCGAAACCTGCGACTTCATGAACCACCAATTTTTGGTCGTATTGAAAATGACTGTTATCTCATTGATTTCAGAACTGTTTTCAAGGGCGAAGAAAAGATTATTGCTAAGGCAATATCAAAGAATTTAGCAAGCAATCAGTAATGAGTGAACGACATATTGTAATTGGGACTGCAGGGCATATAGACCACGGCAAGAGTGCCCTGATAAAATCCCTGACCGGTACTGATCCTGACCGTTTGAAAGAAGAAAAAGAAAGGGGGATGACCACTGATTTAGGATTTGCATTCTACGGTGATACTGTAACCATCATTGATGTGCCAGGTCATGAGAAATTTGTACGGCATATGCTTGCTGGTGCAAGCACTATAGACTTTGTAATTTTTGTAATTGCTGCGGACGATGGTGTAATGCCTCAGACAATTGAGCATTTTGAAATA
>JBDRWH010000059.1:0-9583 GCA_039802325.1 Caldifarciminota bacterium | reverse complement strand
GAAAGTCCTGCCTATCTGTGTGTTGTCCTTTAATCTTTTATTAACCCTCAATGCCATTTTGTGGTATTTTAACGCAGCGTTGTAATTTCCACAATGTCTGAAGTTAATACCCAGCGTATTTAATGCTGCCGAATATGCGGGCAAATCTCTTCTTAATTTTTTCTCTCTTAATAATCTCTTTATCAAAATCTGTGCTGCATCATAATTGTTCTTACCTTCTTGAATCATATCGGCAAGCTGGATTGTTAGATTTGCTATTAGTGATAAATCCGGAGGATTTTCAATTCTACAGGTAAAAATGGCCTTTCTAACATCCTCAATACCTCTATCATATTCTCCAATAAGACTATAAACCTTTGCCCTTAATTGCAATGCTTCGATGAAGAGCCTTCGTCTTTTGTCTATTATCTTGTCATCAGACATCGGTGCCTTTCCTATTTCATAATGCGTAACTGGAAAACCTTACCGTTGAATTTTCGGTAGCTTATGAGATCATTAACTCTCTTTAGCCATATCTTTGCTCCGACTTTTTCAAAATTCCTCTTTGCCTCCTGCAAATGTCTGTCCGCTATATCTTCAGCGGACATGTTTCTGATTGTCTTTTCCGATTCGCGGTTCGCGTTATGCTGTTTACGAATTTTCAGCACCTCGCCATAATAATAATATGCCTTTGCCAGTTCAAAAGGCTGTTTCAGTTCTTCAAACATCTTGATCGCTTCACTAAATATTTCCTTTGCCTTATCTGTACTGACCCTTGCTTTCAGTAAAAGTGCTTCTGCCTTACCCAACTTTGATTTCAATTCTTCAGATAAACCAAGAGATTTTTCAATATGCTTCGCTGCTTCTTCATTATTATTTTGCAAAACTTCAAGTTCTCCTAAAGAGATATATACTCGTCTTAACGATTCTTTTGATCCTACTTTCATCGCCTTCTTTTCAGCAATTGCAAAATATTTCTTTGCTTTGCGATACTTTCCTTGCTCAAGATATACCCTGCCAATATTGTTAAGAGTCATTATTTGACCACTGATATCACGAATTTTTTTTCTGATTTTAAGTGACTCCGCAAGATATTTTTGCGCCGCACGATAATCACCTAAATCTGTGTGTAAAGAGCCGATATTGTTCATCCTCATCGCCTTATTTTGAATATTACCCGTTTTCTCATCAATCTTGAGGGATCTAACAAAATATCTTAGTGCAATACGATAATCACCAATACTTCTTAATACGATACCAATATTATTTAGATCGATTGACTGATCCTGTATGTTCCCTATTTCCTCATCTATCTTTAAGGATCTTTTAAAATATTCAAGCGACTCTTGATAATCACCAAGTCTATGGGATACATTGCCCATATTACTAAGACTTGTTGCTTGACCCTGTCGGTCACCTATCTCTTCACAAATTTTCAGAGTTTTTCGCAAATATTCAATCTCTTTACGATAATTGCCAATCCTATCATACATATAGCCAAGATTGTTCATAGTAGTTGCCAATCCTTTTCGGTTTCCTATTCCCTTTTCAATTTTCAACGATCTTACAAGGTATTCTAGTGCTTTTGAATAATTGCCAAGATCATCAAAAGCAAGACCAATATTATTCAAAGTGCTTGCCTCACCTTTTTTGTCTTTTATTTGTCTACAAATTCTTAAAGATCTAATGTAATATGCAAGCGCCGTCTTGTAATTGCCATGGATTTTGTAAACATATCCAATATTGTTGTAACAATCTGCTATTCCTTTTTTATCAGCAATACTTCTATATTTTGAGAGGGCTCTTTTCGCGGAATCCAACATATCTTCATATCTGCTGATCCAACCATAAATTTCACTCAACTGTAAGAAGCAATCCGCCTCAAATTTTGCATTAACCATTGTTTTTGCGACACGCATACATTTATTTAGATCTACCAGCGCCTCTTCATTTTTGCCAGTTAGATTGAAAACCTCAGCGCGATCCATAAGAGATTTTGCTAAAAGATCTCTTCTTTTTTCAACTGGGATAGAAAAATCGTTAGTGTTCATTTTTTTGCATTCTCAATTTTTGAAGTATTTTGATAAATCAACAGATAAAATCTTATTTCAGTTTACCTTCAAGTCTTTCGTATGAATCTATTGCCCTTGTGAAGAATTCTATTGCCTCTTCATTGGCGTAAACTTTTTTTGCCTTTTCACCGGCTTCAACTGAATAAACAAGAGATTTTTCGTAATCTCCACCCCGGTAAAAATGATATGATAATAATCCCAAAAACTCTTCTTTTCGTTCTTTTAATTCTTTTTCTATAAACTCGCCGGTTCTATTATGAAGCTCATTTTTCCTGGCAAAAGACAAAGTTCCATAGGCAACTTCCTGGGTTAGTATGTGCTTAAACAAGTACTTCGCCTGGGTTCCGCCTTTTTCTTGCTTTATCAAATCAAAGCGTTGAAGATTAATAAGCGAGTTCTTCAAAAGTCTGTTTTCAGGATATATACCTCTGAGTAAAAATTCATCAAATTCCCTGCCCAGGACTGACGCTACCTGTAGCACATCCCTATCCTGCAGGTCAAGTCTATCAATTCTTGATAATATCACCGCTTCAACTGTATCGGGCAATTGAAGCATTCTTATATCACCCTTGAACCTCCACTTGCCTTTCTCCTCAACAACATAACCCTGTTCAATCAACGATTTCACCAGTTCTTCAATATAAAAAGGATTTCCCTGTGATTTGTTAATGATAATCTTTTTCAAGTCATCAGGGATTTCTTTAATACTGAGGAGGTTTCCTACGAGTTCAAGACTTGCTTCTTTGGAAAGTTCTTTTAGAGTGATTATTCTTGTCCATTCTTTTTCAGTGAACTCTTCTTTCTTTTTTAGTGGACGGTAAACCAAACTGAGAAGAATTGGTCTATCTTCAATATTTCTGCCAATATAATTTACAAGTTCTACAGAAGCAGTATCAGCCCAGTGCAGATCTTCAATTACAACATTCAAGGGCTTCTTTTGGGCGACAAATTTCAATAAATCAAATGTAATGTCAAATACCCTCTGTTTCTTCAGTTTAGCATCAAGATATTTAGTTAAAGAAGTCTCCGCGAATGGAACCCCCAGCACTTCGCCGATTACTGGCAACCAATCAACAAGTTTCTTATTCACTATTGTTATTTGTTTTCTAATTTTCTCAGCCCTTGTTTTAATCGGATCTTCAGGCAGGATATTGAAAAACTCATTGAGAATGTCAATCCAGGGATGATAAGAAAATGCACTTCCGTACGAAATGCAGTTACCTTTCAGTATGTGGTATCCTTCTTTTTCCGATAACTTAATTACTTCCTGCACCAACCTTGATTTTCCAATGCCTGGTTCACCTGTAATACAAAGGATCTGACCTTTGCCCTTTGGACATAGACTTATTGACTTCTTGACTTCAGCAATTTCTTTTTCTCTACCGATAATTTTTTCACTTTCTGAAAGCCATCTGCTCAGTGCTTTTCTCTCAGCCTGTTTTTTCTTAAGGAGTTTATAGGTCTTTATCTTCCTTTTCTTGCCTTTGTATTCTTTCTCACCAAGAAATTCATAATCAAAAAGGGCAAAAGTCTTATTGAATATTGGTTCACTTACTACAATTGTTCTGTTTTCTGCCTTTGCACCAAGTCTCGCAGCAAGATTTACTGCATCGCCAAGCGTAGCATACTCTCTTCTCAATTCATTACCAACAGGCGCGGCAAAGACCGAGCCAGAGTTTATGCCCGCACGCAGGTTTAGATTCTCTAAGACAGGATGGTTTAGTATCTCATAAGTAAACAGCACTGCCCTTTTTTCATCATCCTCATAAGCAACAGGAAAACCAAATACTGCCAGAATCCTTTCACTGTCTTTGTAGATATCAAGTGCATTTATCCAGCCATCATATTTTCCTATTGTTGTGCTGACGATTTTATAGAAATTGTCCAGGATTTCTTCTGCCTTTTTGGGATTGTTGTCATAATTTATGCCGGAAAAATGCAGGAAGATAACCGCAATCTTTCTGTGTTCGCCATCCTTATGATCAAAATATGGTTTTAGCTCAATCCTTTTAACAAGCCAATCAGGGACATAGTTCATCAATTCCGCCGCTTTATTTTTGATTTTTACGAGTGGTGTTTCTATCCTATCTGATCTTGATTCAGCACTCTTCCCTCTCATGTGAATATATTTCCAGGCACCCTCTTTTTTTTCAAAAACAACCTCAGCAAGTTCTTTCTTGACATCAGAATCAACTACGATTTCGCCTGGACCAGCAAGATCAATCATTTGCATAAGGTAATTTACAACCTTGCCCCCAATGAAGAAATTATTATGCAGGTCCTGAAAATATATAGTTCCTTTAGTTAAGCCAATGTGCACCTTGATTCTGAATTTACCAAGTTTCGTTTCAGTTATGGAATGAGTTTTAACGAATTTCAGAATTTCGCGGGCTGCGAATATTGCTCTTTTACTGGCTGAACATTGTTCCGATCTTTCCGGAAAAAAAGCAAGGAATGCGTCGCCTCCAAATCGATAAATATCTCCATCCCATTTATAAATTATCTTTATCAGCGGATCAAAAAAGCGATTTATTATCTTGTTTACTTCTTCTGATCCCTCTTTCCCCAATCGCGCAAGTTTTTCACTCATTGCAGTGAAACCAGAAATGTCAGCGAAGAGAAGTACCGCTTTGAATGTTTCTGATGGTTTGATTTTCTCTTCTGCAGTTCTGTGGATAACAAGTATCTGAGGCAGAAAACTTGCCATTGAAGCAAACATTTTTTCTTTTGTTTTGACTATGCTCTTATCCATGCACAAATCTTAATCAGAATTCAGAAAAAATCAAGTCCTCTGATCATTGCGATTGTAATATGGACTTCATGCCATATTTTTAGGTTGACTTTTCTCTTGGCAGGAATAGAATCACTTATGAATGAATTCAAATTTTTCCCTGAAATTGATAACATTGTTGAAATGTTGAAATCAAAGAAAATAGTATCTGTTTCTGGTTTTTCTGGTTCTGCTTTATCCCTTTTCATTATTGAACTGGGAACAAAGGAAATCCCTTTAGTTTATATTACAAACAAAAGCAATATTGAAAGATATGGTATGGAAATTTCAGAAAATATTTCTGATGTGAATATCATTGATGAAAAGAGTCCCTACTTTGAACCCGCGAAAAGAATAATTACAAGCGAAGAATTCGTCGGGAAAAAACTCAGATTGAGAGAAACATTTGAGGTGGTTAGAGGGAAGGCTATTGATTTGCAAGAATTCTTGTCCCGGATTTCAGCCAGTGGTCTTCAAAGAGAAGAAATAGTAGAAGAACCAGGTGAATATGCGGTGAGGGGTGGTATTATTGATATTTTTCAGCATGGTTCTGAGCCAATCCGCATTGAACTTGAAGGTGATGTAGTATCATCCATCAGAACATTTAATCCGCAAACCCAGCGTTCTGTTGAGGTGATTCAGAGATATTTCCTGAAACTCGTCCTGAAAGATTCTTATACTACATTGAAAGAAGCAATAAGAAAACAGAGTATTATCATCAGCGAAAAAGAGGTGCTTGAACTTGATAACCCTCAGCTGGTTCTGCGTGCTCCTGGTGACATTGATTTTCATTTTAGTCCAGTACGAAAATATTTTGGGGATCTGAAATCTTTAAAAATGGATATCGCAAGGCAGGACTATAACTACAAATTTTTGATAAGACAATCTTTGATTCCAAATCTTGAACAAGTGCTTGGCCCGATAGATGTTGTTCCAATAAACTTGAGAGAAGGCTATGTTGACACTGATGACAAGACCGTAGTTCTTACTGAATCCGATATATTTTGCTATATCCCAAAGCGAAAAGTGCATTTTAAGGGATTGTTCATTGATGATCTTAAAGGTCTCAAGATTGATGACTATGTAGTCCATAATGACTATGGTGTTGGTCAGTTCAAAGGGTTGGTTCAGGTTGATTTTGAGGGAAGAAATATAGAGTGTCTACGTATTGATTATGCTGGTGCAGACAAAGTATATCTACCTGTTGAAAAACTGAATCAACTTGAACGATTTATTGGTGCAGGAGATAGACTACCGAGATTGAGTAAGATTGGGACTGATCTATGGCTGAAGACAAAAGAACGGGTAAGAAAGGCCACAGAACTTCTTGCCCGGGATCTTGTGGACCTCTACGCACGCAGACACCTCAGCCAGGGTTTTTCATTTTCAGAGGATGGAATTGAAATGCGAGAACTTGAAGCCGGCTTTCCATTTGAAGAGACGCCAGATCAAAGAAAAGCAATTGACGATGTAAAAAAGGATATGGAATCACCAAGACCCCAGGAACGACTTGTATGCGGTGATGTAGGTTTTGGAAAGACAGAGATTGCACTGCGTGCTGGGTTCAAGGCAGCTCTGGATTCTAAACAAACAATGCTACTTTGTCCTACAACACTTCTTGCATTTCAGCATTATAACACATTCGTAACCAGATTGAAAAACTTCCCGGTAAGGATTGAAATGGTCTCACGATTTAAAAAAAGGAGTGAGCTGAGGAAGATCCTTGAAGAAATTCGTGAAGGCAAGATAGATATTGTCATTGGCACCCATCGTTTGCTTGCACCAGATGTTGTATTCAAAGACCTTGGACTCTTGATAATTGATGAAGAACAGCGGTTTGGTGTATTGCAAAAAGAGAAGATCAAAAAAATGAAGCGCGGGATAGATATCATTTATCTTTCTGCAACGCCAATACCCCGCACCCTTTATATGAGCCTTTCAGGATTGAAGGATATTTCTATTATTTATACACCTCCATTGGGCAGAAAGGAGATTGTTACACGCGTAATTCACTTTGATGATGAAGAAATGAGAAAAATAATTCAGTTTGAATTGAATCGTGGTGGTCAGATATTTTTTGTTCATAACAGAATTCAGACCATTGAAACCGTGAGAAACCGATTGAGAAATCTTTTACCGGGTTTGAAAATCTGTCTGCTTCATGGCAAAATCAAATCCGAAATGAGTGAAAAAAAGATGATTGAATTCCTGGAAGGTAAGTACGATTTGCTATTGTCCACAGCAATTGTTGAATCCGGACTTGATATGCCCAGAGTAAATACGATTATTGTAAATGAAGCAGACAAATTCGGTCTTGCAGACTTGCACCAGTTACGGGGCAGGGTTGGTCGGTCTGAAATTCAGGGTTATGCCTATTTTATCATACCCGCACGAAAACTAACTGAGGAGGCGAAAAAGAGGTTGAGCGCAATCATTTCTTATACCACACTCGGTTCTGGTTTCAGATTGGCAATAAGAGACATGGAAATTCGCGGTGTTGGCAATATCCTCGGCAAAGAGCAATCTGGTTTTGTTAATTCAATTGGTTATCATCACTATGTGAAGATTCTTAATAAGGTTGTTCAGGAATTACAGGGAAAAGAAATTGCATCTGAGCCGGTGTTGAATTTGAGGATTGCCGGATATATCCCTTCTGATTATATATCCAGTGCTTATGAACGAACTGCAATCTACAAAAGGCTGATGGAAGTCCAATCTGATTATGAGTTAAAGGCGCTCAAAGAAGAAATTCTTGACCGTTTTGGCAAATATCCAGCAACAGTTGGAAATATGTTCCTTATATCAAAGATAAGGCTTCAGGCAATCAATTTAAAGGCGGATGAGATATCCCAGTCAAAGGATTTAATAAAATTCTTCCGTCAGGGAAATTTGATCCAGGAGATGAGACTGGATATGATAGATACAGAGGTTAATAAGGGTTGACTTTTTCATGGTTTTAGTTATAATAAAACATATTAAAAGGAGTTATAAACATGAAAAAAATTGGAGTATTTATATGTCATTGTGGAATAAATATTGCTAAAACCGTAGATGTTGAGGCATTGACCGAAGAAATTAAGAAATATCCGGGTGTTGTCCACGCAGAAAACTACAAATATATGTGTTCGGACCCAGGACAGAATTTGATTCTTGAAGCAATAAAGAACAAGAGTCTTGACGCAGTACTGGTTGCTGCATGTTCACCAACCCTCCATGAAAATACCTTTAGAAATGCCGCAGAACGCGGTGGATTGAACCGCTATACCTGTGAAATGGCAAATATTAGAGAACAGTGCAGCTGGGTACATGAAGAAAAGAGTGTTGCTACCCGCAAGGCTGGTGATATTATTAAAACGATGATTGAAAAAGTGAGATTCGATGAGTCTCTGGAGCCAATATTCGTTGATGTGACAAAGCGGGCACTTGTAATTGGTGGTGGCGTTGCGGGAATTCAGGCAGCATTAGATATTGCAAATGCTGGCATTGAAACAATTCTGGTTGAGAAATCACCATCTATCGGTGGCAGGATGGCTCAACTTTCTGAAACATTTCCAACTCTTGATTGTTCTCAGTGTATCTTAACACCAAAAATGGTGGAAGCAGCACAACACCCAAAAATCAAATTAATGACCTATTGTGAAGTTGATGAAATTTCAGGTACGGTGGGGAATTTCAAAGTCAAAATCAAGAAAAAGGCATCCTATGTTGACACCAGCAAATGCACGGGCTGTGGGGTGTGCTATGAGAAATGTCCGATAAAGGTGCCATCGGAATTCAATGAATTATTGACAACAAGGAAGGCAATCTATACGCCGTTTCCTCAGGCAGTTCCTAATAAGCCTGTCATTGATGCAAAGCATTGCACTTATTTTTTGAAAGGGGGAAAATGTCGCGTATGCCAGATTGTATGCCCACCCCAGGCAGTTGATTTCAACCAGAAAGATGAGATCGTTGAAGAAAATGTTGGAGCAATCGTTGTGGCAACTGGCTATGATATCTATGAACCAGAAAGATTGAAAGAATACGGTTATGGTTCAAGTCCAGATATTATCACTTCTTTGCAGTTTGAAAGAATATTATCAGCGTCCGGTCCGACCGCCGGTGAAGTAAAGAGGCCTTCCGATGGGAAAGTTCCAAAACGTGTAGTATTTATTCAGTGTGCTGGTTCAAGGGACAAAGAGAATCATCTTGAATATTGTTCAAAAATTTGTTGTATGTACACTGCTAAACATGCAATATTATACAAACACCGTGTCCATGATGGTGAACCGGTGATCTTCTATATTGATGTGCGAACGCCAGGCAAAGGTTTTGAAGAGTTTTATAACCGGGCAACTGATGAGGGTGCGATATATATCAGGGGAAAGGTTTCAAAGGTTTATCCAGAAAATGGTAAACTCATTGTGCTCGGTGCTGATACTCTTATTGGTAAAAAGATTGAGGTTGAGGCAGATATGGTCGTCCTGGCAATGGGGATGGTGCCAACGAGGAACAATGAAGAATTCATCCGTAAATTAAAGATACAATGCGATGCCAATCAATTTCTCTCTGAAGCACACCCAAAACTAAGACCTGTTGAAACAAACACCTTAGGTATTTATATTGCTGGTGCGGGACATGGTCCAAAAGACATTCCTGAGACCGTTGCCCAGGCATCAGGTGCGGCAAGTAAGGCAATTGGTATTCTCGTGCAACCAAAGATAATGTTTGAACCATTGATTGCTAATGTTGATGAAGAAATATGTGCAGGCTGCGGCGTCTG
>JBDRWH010000058.1:0-9666 GCA_039802325.1 Caldifarciminota bacterium | reverse complement strand
CGCGGTGAGTAAGCAGACTGCACAGGAAATGGCACAAGGAGTTAGAAGGATTACGAAATCAGATATTAGCATTTCCATTACAGGCATTGCCGGACCTGGTGGTGGAACAAAAACAAAACCTGTTGGCCTCGTGTATATCGCTGTTGCAGATAGGAAAAACACCGTAGCCAATAGATTTGTGTTCACAGGTAACCGAGAACAGGTTAGAAAAAAGGCTTGTTTCAATGCTTTGAAAATGCTGTTAGACTTTATCAGGGGTATGAAATGAGAACATTCATTGCTGTAGAAATTCCTGAAAAACAGAAAAAACTAATCTGGGATTTCATTCTTGAACACAAGAAAGGCAATCCGCCAATAAAGTGGGTGGCATTTGAGAATCTTCACATCACCTTGAAATTCCTGGGTGAAATTGACGAAAAAAAGATTAATTTAATGGTTTCTGCATTAACTACAATATCCGCAAGGACAAAATCCTTCAAGCTTAAATTAGAAAATCCAGGGTGTTTTCCCAGCGTGCGAAACCCGCGTGTTCTATGGATAGGAGTGACGACAGGCGCACAAGAATTAACTGGTCTTGCAACAGATATAGAAAATAGTCTAACGCAATTTGGCATAAAGAAAGAAGATAAGAAATTTCATCCGCATTTAACCATTGGCAGAATAAAAACATCTTGCAGGGTAGACGAAATAGTGGCCAAAATAATACAAACCGAAGAGTTCCTGATAAACGAATTTGTGCTCTTTAAATCTACGCTTTTGCCTTCAGGACCAGTTTACGAAAAACTAAAGAACTTTGCATTAGTCTGAAGGCCTTTGTGGCACTACTCTGATACCCCGTTTTGAACCCGGGGTATTGTCAAACACTTCAATAATGTAGAAAAGTAACAAGGGAAAAACCCTCGGAAATTTGCCATGCATGTATTCATGGGCAAGATTTACAAATTCCAATAATTTTTTCTCCTCAGACAAGGCTGTATCATCATCAGGATGAACAATTCTTGCAATGGTTCGCAATTCATAGGTCGGAATATCCATAAAAACAATGGTTGCAACTGGATTTTCCATTATGTTCAAGAAGGTATGGGTTTCAAAATCCTTGGTTGTATATAATTCCAGAGATGTTTGTTTGCGCCAATCAAAAAAATCAGGATTTTCATACATTGATTTCAACACATCCATTTTCTCAGGCATTGTTTTTTCAAAAGTGCTCTTCAGCAGTCCAATTGCCTCATCAAGTTTTTCATCTCTGGGTGCAAGTCCGGTGCCTTTCACTGCGTTATTTAATGTAAAATCTGAATCAAATCTATGCAGTCCATAAGTCGCAACAACTCCAGAATGAGGTCCACCTAATTCAGGCATCTCACCCTTCTTGATATTTTCAATGAATTCAACGCGCCTTTTTGCATTCCATTCAATAAAATCCTTGCCCGGTTCTACAATGGAAAATCCATTCCACTTTCCATCAATCCGGGCACGGATCTTACCCTTCTGGTAACCTGACATATCAACTGTCTTCTGAATGAACTTGTTCCCCTGCCAGAAATCTTTCTTTGCATGCTCCCATTTTCCTGCCCACAAAAATCTGGGTAAATTTTTTACGGATAGGAGCAAAGTCGTAACAAAGCCTAATGATTTCAAAAATTTTCTTCTTGTCATTTTGCTTCTCCTCTTTGTTTTTTAGATTTCATCATTTTGATAAATACTGCAACAAGTTCTGGATCAAGCCTTTTTCCACTGAAAGATTTAATAGCCATGAGTGCTTCTTGTTTCGAAAAAGGCTTCCGATATGAACGAATTGTTGTCATGGCATCATATACATCACAAACCGCAAGAATTCTTGATTCCAGGGGAATCTTTTCTGCCTTGAGACCATCTGGATAGCCAGTGCCATCGTAATTCTCGTGATGATGTCTGATTATTGGTACAATCTCTGTTAATCCCTGTATTGGTTCGAGCATCTTCGCACCCTCTACTGGATGCCTCCTTATTTCTGAAAATTCAAATTCATCAAGTTGCCCGGGCTTATTCAAAATTGACTCGCTTATACCGATTTTGCCGATATCATGCAACAGACCAGCCCAGTACAATATCTTTTTTCTACCATCGGTAAATCCTATTCTTTCTGCCAGTCGCATGGAAAGTTCAGTCACCCTTTCAGAATGACCGCGCGTATAAGAATCTTTTGCCTCCATTGCTAAAACCAGTGCCCGGATTGTTTCAGTATAGTTTCGTTCAATCCTTTCATAGAGTATCGCATTTTCAAGGAATGTTGCAATGCGGTGTGCAATGTCATCAAGCAAGTCCAATGTCATCAGGTCAAAACGCGCAGGCAACTTGCTCTGAAAATCAATTACTCCAAGAATCTTTGTTCCCGCCATCAAAGGAATTGCCAGCTCCGATTTTACATCTTCAATCGCTGAAACATAACGTTCATCTTTTTCAACATCGGGCACATAAACTGCTCGCTTTGTCTTCATTGCTGCACCTACAATGCCCCGGTAAATTGGCACAAACTCAAATCCTGGCTTTACGGAAACATCGGGGGTAATTGCCTTTATTACCAACCTCTCATTCCTTTCATCCGGCAGCAAAACCGTGGTAATAAGATTTCCTAAAGCAGAATCAATCAATTTCACAGCGGTTTTCAGAAGTTCTTCAATACTAAGAATACTGCTGATATGATATTCAATCTGATATAATAATGTGAGGTCGTTGATTGCCTTGTTCAATTGCTCAAATAAACGAGCATTGTAGATTGCGATTGCTGATTGTCCAGCCAAAAGCCTCATGAAGCGCACAATTTTTTTCGAAAAAATGTTCTTTCTGTTTTTATCCCAGCACATCATAATACCAAGAAAATTATCACGTATAATCAGCGGCAGTGCAATAAAAGAGGCAACCTTCATTTCCGAATTCAATTTTGACTCACCAATTTTTTTCAACAGACTCTTATATTCTGATGTTAGCATCACCTTGCGCGTCCGGAAAATCTCGGACAGAACAACTGAATTGCTGACATTTACCGAAGGGTGGTGCTGAACATAACCACCATTATGCACAAAAAACACAGGGTTTAAACAATGTTTATCAGAATCAAAAAGGTCTATTCTCAAGTTCTGCACACGCACAATTCTCTTCACCTGCTCATACAATCGTTGGTAAAGCCTCTCTGGATTAAGCTCGGTAGCCACCACCCTATTAATGTCATCAACAACCTTCAGACCCGCAATTTCTTCGTTCATTGATCTCAAGACCTCAAACGTGTGCAAACATATTCCAATCAGCCATATTTCTTTATTGAAGTCTGACCTCTTATCAAAAGAAAACCTTTTCTTGGAGCCATGAATTATCAATAGCCCACTTAGCCTCTTGTTTGTATAGACGGGTATTGCCCGTAGATAACCGTGAAAGCCCTTTAAATGAGATACTTTTCTCTTGTCGGGTATAAAAGATAGACTCTTTCTTGAAAGTATTGAAACGGGCACATCCTTGCCTATTCTCAAAGGTTTATTTTCATCAAAGGGATGGGCAGTTCCTGACCTGACCAGAAAATACAACAGATTTCTGCCTTCATCAAATCCATATATTGAAACAGAGTTTGCAAGGAATTTCTGCTTAATTAAACGAGCAGTTACATTGAGATAGTTCAGTGCATTTCTCAATGATGCCTGCTGAAAGTTCATTGAGCCATTATATTTAAATATACTTAAATGTCAAGCAAAAGCAAAGATAAATCCGTCACTTGACAAATGGTAAAATTTAAAGATAATTAAGATATGAATCATGAAAGATTTTATTGCATTACGGTGATATTCTCTTATTTCCTTCTAAATAAGACCGAATTTTTCTCCAATAAGGTGGTGTTGCAGTTATGAAAGCGAAGCAGCAACCAAAAAATATTGCCAAAAAGAAAATATCAAAATCACTTCAAGGAAGTACCGAAAATATTCCGGGCACAACCAACAAGGTTGGTTCTTCGCTTCAGGAAAGAGGATTTGCAATATTTGCGGTGGGGAATGAATGGTATGCTGTGGATATGGACGCAATATTTGAGATTCTTCACGATTTTGAAATCAGTGCTGCTTCTCATCTACCCGATTTTTTTGAAGGTATAACAGACTTAAGAGGCGAATCCATTCCTGTAGTCAACCTGAAAAATCTTCTCAAGATTGACCCTGGAGAAAACGATTCCCAGGTCTGTCTCATAAGTGAATTTGAAAACAAAAAAACCGGCTTTTTGATTGATTCAGATATTGAAATTGTAAAGTCATCTGATATCCAGTTCTTTGCTCTGCCAGACTGCTACAGTGCAGATGAAAAGAAGTTTCTGGAGGGTATTATTGAACACAAAACCAAACTTATTGGTGTACTGAGATTAAACCAGGTTTTGAAAGTCCTGACTGAACGGAGGTCGTAAAATGAAGATAAATAGAAATATGCTTTCGTTATTGGGTTTCTTGATTCAAGGATTTCTTTTTCTGCCCGTTGCCCATGAATTGCTACTAACTCAGGGAAGTTATTTGACATATTTTGTTATTATTGTAATCATTCTCTTTTACAATCTGGTCTCAGGTGCTAAATATTCCACAAAAACTCTCTTCCTTGTTTTTTTCTTTTCTACACTTATTGCGTTAATCATTTCAGGATTTCTGCACCATACTGATACAGAAATTCTACCCTGGCTACTTGTATATGGAATTATTACGGGCATACTCATTGCCACGATTTTGTACCATCTGAAAAGACTCTTATTACCTACAACTAAAGATGCCGGATTTCCACTTACCATTGAAATTATGTTTTCATTCTTTGCTTTATCATCATTTGTTCTCAGCCTGATCGTGTCTTTGCCAATAGGTTCAACTATTGGATTAGTCGCAATCCTATTTCTAATATCTTTGTTGCTTGGGCTGGTTATTTCTGCATCATTGAATACCATCCTCAGACAGTTATTAGCAACAATCAGTGAAAAATCAGCTGATACTGATTATCTAAATAACCATCCCCTGTTAAGAAATCTCTACAACATTTCTGCTGATTCCTTTACGAAAACAAATGATTCACTTGATAGCATGGTCGCTCTAATCCAGGATATAAGAAGCTCGTCTGAAGACCTATCTTCCGCATCAGAAGAAATGAACGCCTCACTTGAAGAAGTCTCCTCCACGGTTCAGCACATTGCCAAAGGTGCCCAGGACCAATCTGAGGCAATTACTGTTATTGCACATTCAATAGAAGAACTTGATAACCTGACAACCTCAATATCATCACAGGTAAAAATGGCAAATGTTTCATCCCGGCGCACAACCGACTCCGCCAAGAAAGGAATGGAATTTTCAGTCCAGCAGGCAAAGATACTCAAAGATATATTTGAGCAAACAAAGTTTATTGAAGATAAAATGACAGAATTACGCACCCAGGCGACTGAGATAAAGAAGATTGTGGATATCATTCAAGGAATAACCGAGCAGACTGATTTGCTCGCTTTGAATGCAGCAATTGAAGCGGCAAGGGTTGGTGAGCAAGGTAAGGGCTTTGCAGTGGTCGCAGACGAGATTCGCAATCTGGCAAACGAAACTCAGCAGTCATCAACCACGGTGGAAAATCTGATACTGGAGATAAACAAAACAACTCAGGAACTCGGGAATCTCTTGAATCTTGAGCGTGAAAAAATTGATGAAGCAAATCTTTCAGCAACTCAGACAGAAGAAGAATTTACCGGCATCGTCAAGGCGGTAGGATTGGTGACTGATATGATAAGCAGAATAAATGAAGCAGCTGCCAGTCAACTCAATAATACAAAGGAATTGGTAAAAAAAGTTGAACAAGTCGCCCAGGTTGCTGCTGACACAGCCGCTGCAACGGAAGAAGTATCTGCAGCAGTGGAAGAACAGACTGCTTCAATGGAACAATTTACATCTACAGCCCAGTTGCTGTCGCAGATTGTCACAAAACTGAATGACATTGTAAAAGAACTGAAAAAGTGAATTATTTTTTATACTACCAAATTGGTAAAATAAAGTTCGCGACTGGCATAGAAGAAATCAAAGAAATTGTTAGAGTGAGAAATCTGATTAAGGATACAGGACTTCCGAAAAACATTGCTGGGTTCATTGATTTGCGTGGCAGCAGGATTTGTATCTTTGACCTACCCGCCTTTCTGGAAATTCAAATAAATAGTAATTTTGAAATAATCATCACCGAACTGAATCAAAAATACGTCGGCTTCAAGGTTCAAAAAATCTTTGGCATTGTCAATGCTGAACAAGTTATTCCTTATCCACATATAGTGAAGGCGAAAGATTATTTGAAAGGTGTTGTCAAACAGGATAATGAAATTCTCCAGATTTTGTCATTTCACACAATCCTTTCAGGACCACGACTGAAAGCAATACAGAAATTCCTGTGAAAATTGGTTTGGTACAATTCAGCCCTGTTTTTGGCGAAAAAGAAACTAACTTTGAACGAGTAGAAAATCTACTCAATAGTATCAGCGCGGACCTTATTGTGTTACCGGAGTTATTCAATACCGGTTATCTGTTTTTAGATAAGGAGGAACTAAGGAGCCTCGCCGAACCAGCGGAAAAAGGTCCAACTTATGAATTCATATCAGGTTTATGCAAGCAAAAGAAATGCGCAATTGCCTATGGTTTTGCCGAAGAAAAAGGGAACGCTATTTACAATTCTGCAATATTGATGTCTCCTGAAGGCATTCTAGGGTTATACCGCAAGACGCACTTGTTTTTTGAAGAATGGTTTATCTTTACGCCTGGCAATTTACCGTATCAGGTTTTTGAATATAGAGGTGTAAAAATCGGAATGTTAATCTGCTTTGACTATATCTATCCCGAGGCAATGCGCACACTCGCATTGAAAGGCGCCCAGATTGTAATTCTGCCTGCAAATCTGGTGCTACACTTCTGCCCTGACGCAATGATAACAAGGTCACTGGAAAACCGCATATTTACGGTAGTAGCAGACAGGACTGGCCAGGAAGACCGCGGAACCAAGAAACTGAGTTTCATTGGGAAAAGCCAGATTGTAGCACCAAATGGCGAAATTCTGCTTCGTGCTGGCAGTGAAGAATGTGTCAGAGTAGTAGAAATCAATCCGGATTTAGCCCTGAACAAAAAAGTCACCCCACACAATGATGTGTTTAAGCAAAGACGCGAAGACTTGTATTTCCGTTGAGACAGTATCTTGAAAAATAGAGTTTTTTTGATATAATGCACTGTCAAATAGAAATAGGAGAATAACATGAGTGGAATTGTAGGTTTGATTTCAAAGAAAGACTGCAAGGAGAATCTGTTTTATGCAACTGATTACCATTCCCATCTTGGCACTGAATATGGTGGGATTGCCATTTTTGACGGAAAAAGGATTACAAAAAAAATTCACAGTATTACAAAGGCACAATTCAAATCAAGGTTTTATGAAGATATAGATTTTATGAATATGCAAGGCAATATGGGTATTGGCGTGATTAGCGACCGGGATACCCAGCCTCTTATAATCAGACTGAAGTTCGGCGAATATGCAATTTGCGGTGCTGGTTATATTGAAAACCAGAACGAACTTGCAAAGAAACTGATAGATGAAGGAACAACATTTTCAGAAATGTACGATAGCCGGGTAAACCAGAGTGAACTCATTGCTGAACTCATCAACAAGGGAAAGGATTTGGTTGATGGCATTGAATATATGTTTAGCCAAATTCAGGGTTCAATCTCTTTCTTGCTACTCGGGAAAGAAGGAATCTATGCAGTTCGGGATAAATACGGCAGAACACCCCTGGTCTTTGCCGAAAAAAACAATGAAAAAATTGTCGCTTCTGAAACCTGTGCCTACAAGAACTTGGGATTTAGAACAAAAAAGTTCTTGGGTCCAGGAGAAATTCTTCTGTTGACCGAATCCGGTATAAAGCAAATAAGAAAACCAAACAGGATACTTCAATTGTGCACCTTTTTGTTTGTCTATACTGGTTTTCCTGCGTCTGAATACGAAGGAAGAAGCGTTGAAGAATTTAGAGAAGAATCAGGCAGATTAATTGCTCAACGGGATAATGTTGAGGTTGATATGGTCGCTGGTATCGCTGATTCTGGCACTGCATATGCCTTTGGTTATTCTTATGAATCAGGTGTGCCCGTAAGAATTCCTCTGTTAAAATATACTCCTGGTTGGGCAAGAAGTTATGTACCTCCTTCACAGCAAATGAGAAATTTGATAGCGCTGATGAAACAGATAACAGTTGAGTCTTTGATTAGAGGTAAGAGAATTGCAATAACAGAAGACTCTATTGTTCGTGGCACGCAATTAAAAAATTATCTCCTGGTGAAGTTATGGAATGCGGGTGCAAAAGAAGTACATATCAGACCTGCGTGTCCGGCACTCATGTTTCCCTGCAAGTTTCTCTTTTCCACCCGAACACTGGACGAACTATTCGCCCGCAGAATTTTGAAAGAAATGCACGGTAAACACATAAAAAACATAGGAGCATATCTTAAACCCGATTCTAAAGAATACAACAAAATGCTCAAAAGAATGGAAAAAGATCTGAACATTACTTCTCTTAGATACCAGAGGCTTGAAGATATGATTTCAGCGACCGGTCTGCCAGCAGAGAATTTGTGTACTTATTGCTGGACAGGTATTGAAAAAAAAGATAGTAGGTAGAAATTAGTAGGTAGCGAATGAATATGAAGATAATTGATTTAAGAAGCGATACAGTCACATTACCCACAGAGAAAATGCGTGAGGCAATTTACAAGGCAGAACTGGGAGATGATGTATTTGAAGAGGACCCAACCGTCAATAGATTTGAAAAACTTGCTGCAGAAATTGTTGGCAAAGAAGCAGGCTTGCTCGTTTCCAGTGGCACCCAGGGGAATTTAGTTTCTATCTTGACCCATTGTAACCGTGGCGACGAAGTAATCCTCGGTAATCTCTCGCACACATTCCTCAATGAAGTAGGTGCAATTTCCGCGCTGGGCGGAATCCATCCCCACACGGTCATAAACAAAGATGATGGCACAATGGATCTAACAGATATCAAATCAGCAATCAGAGGTGACAATATCCATTATCCACGGACAAAACTCCTGTGTATTGAGAATACTCACAATCGCTGTTTTGGAGCACCATTGACTGTTGAATACACAAATGCAGTGTGTGAACTTGCCCATAAGAATAATCTTGCAGTTCACCTCGATGGGGCAAGAATTTTTAATGCTGCAGTTGCTTTAAATGTTAATGTTATGGACTTGACAAGAAATGTAGATTCCTTGAGTTTCTGCCTTTCTAAAGGATTATCCGCACCGGTTGGTTCGGTTATTTGTAGCACAAAAGAATTCATTGCTGAAGCAAGAAGATATAGAAAGATGCTCGGTGGTGGTATGCGCCAGGCAGGGATAATTGCAGCAGCCGGGATCGTTGCGATTGAAGATATGATTGAAAGACTTGGAGAAGACCACAAAAATGCCCGAGTACTTGCGGAAGGAATAAATAATATTCCGGGTTTATCAATTGACCTTACTAAAGTAAAAACCAATATTATCTATTTTGACCTTATCAGCGAAAAAATTTCCGCTGATGAACTGCTTGAAAAAATGGAAGAAAAAGGTATCAGATTTCTCAGTACTGGTCCGAATCGGTTTCGCATGGTCACCC
>JBDRWH010000057.1:0-9684 GCA_039802325.1 Caldifarciminota bacterium | reverse complement strand
TATTGAAATGGATTCTACCAAATACATTGTAAACTACGACGAAGGTAAACTTGAGTTTCTAAGACCGATCTCACCGACCGATAGAATTCGCATTCAGGCAGAATACAGTCCCCTGTTTTCAGCCGCACAAAAATCGCTTATCGGACTCAGAGCAAATTCAAAAATCTTTGGCGAAGGTACATTGGGCTCTTCTTTCTTTTACCGCTCAGAATCCTATCAAATAGCTCCATATGAACATATAAGGCTCAACGAAGAACCATTCAACAGAATGGTCTGGGAGGCGGATTTTTATCTCCCGGGCAAAGTCCCATATCTTACAGAACTTGTTGACCATCTCCCCCTCTTGCAAACTGAAACCGAGTCAAAATTTAACATAAACTTTGAAGGTGCATACTCTTTTTCAAACACGAATTCACGTAATGCAGTATATCTTGATGATTTTGAAGCAACCACGATAAGTCATTCCGTGTCATTGACAAAGGGATACTGGCACCTGTGTTCCAAACCAGTCAACCAGGACACCAGTAATTTTGCTACAAGGAGAATCGTATGGTATAATCCGCCGAGTGGTAAAACATTTCAGATGGAAGATATATATAACAATCCTACTGACCCTCAGGCAATTGCTGAAGTCCTGCAGGTTCAATTCGTTCCGAATAACACTCAATCTTTTGCTGGATTAACGCAGTATATCACAAGTACAAATCTTGAAGAATGTGAGAATATTGAACTGATTGTCAAGGGCAAGGGTGGGAAAATGCACATAGAAATAGCCGAAGATATCAGTGAGGATCAACTGCGTAGAAACAAGAATGGTGAATTCGTCGGATTGACCACCCTTGAGGATGAAGACAACTTCCCAAGAAATTTTTCCTGGGATGCAAATAGTGAGGATCGTGGCCTGGATGGTGTCATTGGCAATGACGGAACCAGTGTTACAGGAGATGATGGCAACGATGACTACAAAGAAGACGATTATTCAGGTGGTATCAATGGCACGGAAGGCAATAGAATCTGGGATACCGAAGATATAGACCGTAATAGTATCTTCAATCTGAGCACAAACATATATCATAGTTATTCAGTCCATCTTGATTCAAGTAGATTTTTGGTTGAAGGCGGATTGAAGAGCGGCTGGAAAATGTTCCGTATTCCCATGAAAGACTCCCTTGCCCGGGACACGGTTTTTGGGGTCCTGGACTGGCATAATATCAAATTTGTCCGCATCTGGTTTGATAATTTTGCCAAATCAGAGACAATTTATGTTCACAAATTGAACTTGACAGGAAGCCGATGGAAAAACTATGGGATTGTTACTAACGATTCTCTGAATCCTGTTGATTCAACCGAGAAATTCGCTATTACTCCAGTAAATACAGAAACTCACACATATTACAAACCACCCTATCCCTTACCAATAGATCCTACAACTGGCAAGACCATTAACGAAGGTGGTTTGGAATTCAATGTTGCCAGTATCAAAGAAAATCACACCTGTATTGCTTATCGCAGAATAGAAACAAGAGAAGATTATCGTGCCTATGATACACTTGAATTCTATTTTCTTGCTTCTCACTCCAACCCCGAGATTTCCCTGCGTTTTGGCACAGACACAAATTATTATGAATACAAGACGGATCTGCAATCCGGCACTCCAGGATATAACAAATGGCGAAAATACCAGGTGGTTTTTGCAAACTTTATTGACCTCAAGAAAATCACACGCGGCGTGGGAAGATTCACCAAGGGAAATTATACGGTCTCCGGGAATCCTTCTCTTTCCGCGAATGGATTTTTTGAGATCCGTATCACCAATAATTATACCACACCTTTGACCGATACCCTCTGGTTCAACGATATCAAGCTCGTATCACCAAAATCCGAAATTGGCAGAACCTTCAGGTCAAACGGTTCATTAAATATTGCAGACTTGTCAAATATTTCCTTTTCTTATTCTGAATCCAATGGGAGATTCAAGCGACTCTCAGAATCCAAGGATATATCTACCCAGGGTCCGGGACGTAACTATGGAGTAACAACGGGCATTTCTCTGGATAAAGTATTACCACAAGATTGGTCGTTCAGTGTACCTCTGGGTTTGAGTTACAGCCGGTCAATTCAGGAACCACGCTTTTCCTCATTCATTGCCTCTGACATTGAATTGGATGACTCAAGCCGTATTCTTGAAAGAACAACGAGTACTGTAAAGGGATACAACCTCGGTGTTTCAAAAACGAATTCAAAAAATTGGTTCATGAAACAAACACTTGATAATCTGACGTTCAATAATGATAGAACTATCAGCGTTGCCAATGGTGCAAGAAACTGTGATACAACAGATATCAGAAACTACCGCGGTTCTTACACAATTGGTCCAAAGGCAATTGTAAAAATTCTCAGGCAATCAATTTCACTTGTGCCTCAGAAGATTGCTTTTGGAGCATTGTATAGTGATAATGTTATGAAGTCTTATTATCGGGATAGTCTTAATCAAAATTTCATCGTATACCCAGGATATCCTCAGCGCCGTCGCACCCTTAATCCCAACTTTTCTACTGATTACTCACCTCATCCAATAATTTCCACTTCATATAATTTCTCTGAAACAAGGGATTCAGTATCTGAGAGGCGAAGATTTGGTGAGGAAGTTGGTCGGACGCAAACATTCAATAGCAGAATTGCTAAAGACCTTGTAATTGTAAATCCTTCTTTGCAATTCAATTCCAATTACAACGAAGACCACAGGTTTGAAATGCGCAAACCCGAGGATGTGCGCGGGATTTCAAATGGCTCAAATATCACCATATCAGGAATTGCTGATGTCAAAAGATTCATCAAATTCTTTACCAAACTCAGAGATGAATCAAAAGATTCATTGCAGGTTCCAGGCTCGCCTCTCTGGGTACTGAAACAGGTAGAAAAATTTGTGGATTATCTTCAAAATCCCAATATCAGTTTTTCACACCAGAAGTCATCTGGATATTTGAGCAAGGTCCGACCTGGTCTGAATTATCAATGGGGTATTGTTGATACAATACCATCAGACCAGATTGCGCCGAATAGTTACTCGAGCCGGAGCATCAACGATAATTTCAGTGTAAATTCTGGAGTAAATTATAAGATTATGTCACTCGGTGCAGGTTATTCAAAACAAATAGGAAGAAGCATTGGATACAGCGGTACGGAAAACAGAAGTGTAACGAATTCCTACCCTGATGCAACTCTGCGGATTTCAGGGGTCGAAAAGTTGCCATTGTTAAAAAGATACACACATACATCATCAATAAACATCGGGTTCAATCAGAATTACCAAAAATCATACACAGTGAATCCCGATACTACACCAGAATTGACATCAGATAGTAAAACAGTATCATTTAATCCTTTACTGGGCTGGCAGGCAAACTGGAAAAGAGGTATAACGACAAATACAAGTGTGAATTACAGTGAAACTGAAAGTCACCAATATTTAAGTGAATTCATTAACCCAACAAAATCCATGAACTGGGGTGGATCTTTTTCTTTTGCCTATACTTTCAGTGCACCAAAAGGAATAAGTCTGCCGCTCCTACAGGGGATAAAGTTTGCTTCAAATCTGACCACCGGAATTACATATACCTATAATCGCAGTATAAGCTATGCTGCGTCTCTTGAAAATCCTAATTATCTTGATCTTGAAAATCCGGTCAACGATAGTGAAAACAGCACAGTTGATATTTCTCTGAGTTACAATTTTTCTGCGAGTGTTACGGGCGGTGCCACTCTCAATTATTCACGCAACCGCGATCGTATTTTCAATAACAATTATAGAAGGGTTGGACTGAATCTATGGACAAATATAAATTTCTAAGAAGTAGCGAGCTGATTTTACTTTTTTTATTGGTTAGCTTACTACAAGCCCGTGAACCATACGAATATCTTGTTGAATTCTGCAAATTTGGAAATCGAACTATCGGAAGCGAAGGGCACAAAAATGCTTATAATTACATTGTTAAGAACTTGAAAAACCCGGAAGTTGATTCATTCATCATTGATGGCATATGGCTTCACAATATTTATCAGAAATTCCCTGCCGGGCAAACCCTGCTCGGTATTGGTGCTCATTGGGACTCTGATAAGGGTTGCCCGGGAGCGAATGATGGTGGTTCAGGTGTGGCACTACTCCTCAAACTTGCTGATACACTTTCCAAGAACCCATCCCCCTTAAGCGTTAATCTATTATTTTTTGATGGCGAAGATGTGGAAAAGGCAGAATTGTATGGCTCCACAAACTTTGCGATGAAATGCTTGGATGAATATTCATTTGTAATAATTATTGACATGGTGGGCGACAAAGATTTACAGATCTACAAAGAAGGCAACTCCACACGTTTCTTTCCATCACTGGTTGATTCCCTTTGGGAGATTGGTATGGAAATATCGCCTTCAGTTTTCATACCAGCAGTGAAATATTATATCATTGATGATCATATGCCACTAATTAAATATGGTATTCGCGCAATTGACATAATTGATTTTGACTATCCCTACTGGGATACACCTTTTGACACCATTGATAAATGCAGCAAAGAGAGTATCAATACAATGTATAAATTTCTTTTGAAAGTGGTTTACCCTGAATACTAACACTTCTTTTCAATGAGCAACAAAGAGACTATATGCTTATGCATTCTCATTTTCATTTTGATAGTTATAAATGTCTTCGGTTACACACAATCAAGAACAAACACGAAGAGTTACGCAATAATAATTGAGGAAGGAACACGACAGATTTCCATAAATGAGGCAACCGTCGAAGAACTTGAAATGTTGCCAGGTATCGGACCATCATTGGCTCAAAGAATTGTTGAATACCGGTGCCAAAATGGTGGATTTGAGAGTACTGAAGACATAAAAAAAGTGAAGGGCATTGGTGATAAGTTGTTCGAAAGAATCAAACCATTTTTAAAGAAATAGTCTTATAGAAATTTGAATATTCTTTCTCAAAACGCCTATTCTGGTACTTGATTTTTTATTTCACCTGTGTATAATAGATTTAAGTCTAAAAGGAGAAAATCCATGGAGATTAGAATATTAAATCAGTCAATTTTGGATTTTGATGGTGACCTTCTTATCGTAAATTTGTTCGAGGGTGTTAAGGCTCCAGGAGGTGCCACTGGTGCTGTGAACAAGGCACTGAATGGTGCGATTACAGAAATGATAAAAAATAATGAGATAACCGGGAAACTCGGTGAAACCGTGGTATTCCCTACTTTTGGAAAATTGAAAGCCAGCAAGATAATGATTGTAGGCCTTGGTAAATCTGAAAATTTCGGGATTGAAGAAATCCGAAAGGCAAGTGGTTCCGCAGCAATGAAGGCGAAAAAGTCAAAGGCAAGAAAAGTAGGAACAATTCTCCACGGCGCCGGGATTGGTGGAATTGACCCTGAAGTGGCAAGTCAAGCACTTGCCGAGGGAACAGTCCTTGCCCTCTATGAATTCAATGTTTACAAAAAACAAGAACATAATGGGATTGATGAATTTTGCATTGTAGAACTTGATAAGAAAAAGACCAGAAAAATAGAAAGGGGTGTGGAACTTGGTAAAATCATAGCTGAATCCCAGAATATTGCACGGGATTTTACCAACGAACCCGCAAACAATCTCACACCGGAAAAATTTGAGAAAAAGGTTAAAGAGATTATCAAAGATTTGGGCATCACCGAAAAAATCAAAATAGCAGTGATGGATAAAAAAGAGATAGAAAAACTCAAAATGGGTGCACTACTCTCGGTTGCCCAGGGTAGTGAAAATGAACCGAGATTTATTGTTTTAAGATATGAAAATTCAAAAGGTCCTCTAATAAGTTTGATTGGCAAAACCGTTACTTTTGATTCCGGTGGCATTTCACTAAAACCTTCTGAAGGAATGGGTGCAATGAAGGGTGATATGACAGGCGGTGGCGTGGTATTTGCAACGACGGTCGCCCTTGCACGAGCAGATGCAAAGGTCAATCTTTTGACAATAATTCCAGCGGTAGAGAATATGCCTTCAGGCAAGGCATCAAGACCCGGAGATATCGTGAAGGCAATGAATGGCAAAACGATTGAAATAATCTCTACCGATGCTGAAGGCAGGATGACCCTTGCCGATGCTTTATGTTATGCAGAAAAAGAAGGGGCAAAGACAATCGTTGATATTGCAACATTAACAGGTGGTTGTGCAATTGCATTGGGTGATATCACCGCAGGAGTAATGGGGAATAATCAGGAATTGATAGATAAATTGATGGCAATCTCAAAAGATACTGGCGAGCGTTTATGGCAATTACCTTTATTTGAAGAATATGATGAGAAGATAAAGAGCGATGTTGCAGATATAAAAAATTCCGGTGGCAGGCTTGCATCGCCGATTACTGCAGGAATGTTTTTAAAACACTTTGTAGAAAAGGCAAAATGGATTCACATTGATATTGCAAGTAAAGAATTTGCGGAAAAAGATAGATTTTATCAACCAAGAGGTGCAACCGGATTCGGAGTGCGCACATTATTTGAACTCTGCATAAGGTAGGAGCGGTTTCCCAACCGCGATTATCCGTGGGAGCGGTTTCCCAACCGCGATTATCCGTAGGATCGGTTTTCTAACCGCGAAAATGTAGGGTAAACCTTTAGGGGCTGTGTTATAATCTTAATTTGTCACCCTGAATTCATTTCAAAGTCTAAAAAAAGTATTGATTTATTGGAGATGCTGAAACAAGTTCAGCATGACGATTACACTTAAATGCCAATTGTGACACAGTCTCTTTAGGTTTGCTTTGATCAGGTTATACATTTTCACAAATATCGACAAAAAAACAGAAAGTTCAAATTCCAAGTTGCCAATAGAATTTTGTTTTTCATTTAAAAAAGCGTTCTTAGAAATCTGATTCGGGATAAAACAAAAGTTTACACTTTCCAGGCTGTCTGGAAAATATTGACTTTGAAAACTTTTTTGTGATGTTTTTTTGTTTTCGTTTACCTACTTCCCACCTCCTTTTGTCTATTATGTATACTTCCTACTTCCCACTTATTAAGTTATTATGGTTAAAAGTATATCAAATACTTTGCCTTTATTACGCTGACCTGATTTTAAATATCACAATCCAAAACTTATTCCAACTCTTATTCTGCGTGGAGGAGTAAAATTTCTTGGTGATTCATCGGTAGCCTTAACGAGATCCACATATGCCCGATAATTTTCGTGGGGCGAAATCATCCCATCATGGTTGAAATCAGCCGCAGGATGATAATATGGAGATGATATTGGGATAGTATAGTTGAAATCAGATTCTCTTATCCAGAATAAGGGCACAACCATCCCTAATAAGCTAATCTGATGTTGCCAGTTAAATATATTTATCACTTCAGCATAGATATTGCCACTTGTTTTCCCAATAATAAATATTTTTGAAAGATAGCAATCTATTTGTTTTTGGAAGGGGAATTGCATGATATTTCTTTCTTGATATTTCCCTTCAGGACCTGAAGGTGTGTATGGAAAACCATTACCAAAGTAACTCAATATGTAAAGACTCGAATAAAATGGTAAACGCATATTACACTGGATAAATATCCGATGCCTCTGGTCAAAGTCAAGATAGAATTCACCGGCTGGTGGAATGATATTTGTATCAGGGTTTTCATAGTAATATCGCCAGTATATGTCATCCGCATAAGAACTCGTTCCTTTAGCCCAGGAAAGGGAATATGATATCTTGCTGTTAACAACTGAAGTTGCCCAATCTAAGATGCATTCAATTCCTTTGATATCAGCATATTCAATATTGAAATAACGATTGTGGGTAGTTACTCCTACAATTGCCTTACGCACACCAACCAAATCAGTGGCAGACTTGCTAAAGGCATTGAAATTCGCAATCAGATTCTTATTAATTATTCCCTGTAATCCAACTTCATAACTTGTAGTCTTTTCTGGCTTGAGTCTAGGGTTACCAAGGATTCCCTGAATATG
The DNA here is from genome assembly GCA_039802325.1 of Caldifarciminota bacterium. Lineage (GTDB taxonomy): Bacteria > Hydrothermota > Tepidihabitantia > SM23-42 > JAOAFX01 > JAOAFX01. Next base: position 1,695 of record JBDRWH010000057.1, on the reverse strand, counting down.
CCCAAATAGGTAATCCAAATAGGATGGAAATGGCAGGAGGTTGTAATAACGATAGACATAATCATACAATGGCGGCTGGGTGTATTTACCAATGTTTGTCCTTAAAAATAATCGCTCGGTAATCATAAATGAACAACCAATGCGCGGGGATATTGTATGTGTTGCGGGGATACCAGGAATATCAGGAGAGAAATAGTCATAACGCGCACCAATCTTCATAAATAAACCATCTAAATCAATATTATCCTGGATATAAAACCCATATTCCTTTGGATAATAATGCCAGTCATCAGCAATCGGATTGGTTGTATCACTGCTTAAGAGATAGGCAAATCTCCTTAAGTCAAGATAATTATATTCAATGCCGGATTTTATTTCATGGGACTTATGCACCTGCAAATCAGCCTTAATATTCGCCTTCATTACCAGACTTTTCTGGTCCTGATACTCAGGATAATCACCTTCCGTCCTCAGTTTAAAGATTTCTACACCGTACGGATTTTTGTTGGTGCCGCGCGGATATTTTAAAAGTTGGCAACGTTTGAATTCAAAATCATCAAGAATTCCATAGGGTCCTGGTTTACGCACACCGAATTTTTTGTTTGTCCATAAGCGTGAAATAGTAATATTAAAAAACTTTCTTGAATCAGGCAGATAATTTAAATTTATAACCTGCAAATTGCTTTTCCGCCAATCCGAACGATAATGGTCAAGATGGAATTTATATTCAGGCCTGTACCTGTCAAATTGGGTTCTTGAACCCGCATAACTTACGCCAAGGTTTATTTTCCCTGAAGGTGTATAAACCAATTTTCCATAAAGTGTCCAATCATCCCGCTGTTGATGAGGTGTTATTTTAGTCCTCGGGTCCCAATCATCAGTATGCATCAAATCAAAAGAAAAGAATGACTTTACTCTCTGATGTAGTGGAAGATGCAGCAAAGAACGCAAGTTCTCATAACCAAAACTATAACAATAAGGGGTTGATATCTCTGAACCAGTCTGAATCTGCCCACTTATATTGGATTTTGGTCTCTCTGTTATTAAATTTATCACCCCAGACATCGCCCGACCATACTCAACATCAAAACCACCAGGCAAGAATATAACCTCATTGACAATATTCTTTGAAAGATTTATCGCAGGCTCTCCACACTGCGGGTCAATGATTGAGACATTATCAACTAAATAATCAACCTCAGTTGCTCTGCCACCCCGAATATGAATCGCAGTATCAAGATTTGCCGCTGAAGGCTGGAAACTTACCATCTCACTTATCCTGTCAATTGGTAAGGATGCAATCTCTTCTTTCCGGACAATATAGGTGGTTCCAACCATCTCCTTTTTTATCAACTCCCGCTCCGCAATAACCGTCACTGGTGCAATTTCAATCGTGGTCGGCTTTAGACTTACTTCAAGTTTTTTAATCTGCTCGGTCTGCACAACCACATTTTCAATCTTAACGGTTTGATAGCCAAGACAGGAGACTTCAATCGTGTATCTACCAGAAGGGACATTTAAAATATAAAATCTCCCATTATCATCTGTGGCGGTGCCCAGCTCGGTATTGAGTATTAAAATATTTACATAGGGGAGTGGTTCTTTTGTATCCACATCATAAACCACCCCTTGAATCTTACCACCAATGCTCAAAAGAGTAAATATGAGCAACATTTTAAACCTCCATTATGATGA
>JBDRWH010000056.1:0-9745 GCA_039802325.1 Caldifarciminota bacterium | reverse complement strand
AGAAGATTTGATATCTGGGCAAAAACAGGACTTGGAAAAGGATTTGAATTTGAGTTGAAATACTCATATCCCACTGCTGGTGTTATTTCAATCAAATATCAATTTTTTGAAAAAATAGTTGCCAGTGCATTTAAATTCGGTTTTGGATATATGAAAGGAACAAGAATCGGCTATACCACAGACTATGTCTATGATTTTTACGGCACATTATTTGTAGAAAAAAACCTGATAAGTGGAATAAAATTTTTGTACGCACCAAAGGTTATCTATTCAATCCATTATCGTGATAGACAGGAACACTCTGATAGACCACCAAGAAATATATCGCATATCGGGCATTGTTTTAGTTTTGCCCTGGGGCAAAAAATAGTTTTTCTACCAGAGATAAACTGGCTCTGGGGTAAGAATGCAAACACAAACTATATGGTCAACCAATTTGGAATAGGCGTCAACTTAGAGATAGACTAACCTTCTTGTTCTTTCCCCTTGACAATTCAGAAAATTAAATTATAATATATATACTTAAGGCTAAACTAAGGAAAGGGGGTGATTTTATTGGGCAAGAAGAGATGCACTTATGGGGAAGTGTGGATAAGCAGAAGTCTTTATCTATCTATGTAAACAGAAAAGGAGGTAACTCATGATAGGTTTGGTTTCAATTTTAGTATTGGCACTCTTGCCACCAGTTCCGGGCAGGATGACACCACAACTCGTGGAAATATTGAGTAACACGCCACCACAGGAAAAAATCCTTGTTATTGTCCATATGAACACTGAATATCCTTATGACCAAATTCAAAAAATGACACCTCAGGAAAAATGCAATGTATTTGAAATGGTTGCAAAGAACTCTCAAGAACCGGTTGTGCAATATCTCAAGTCTTTGCCAAAAGAAAAAGCTGAGGTTGTTGCTCAGTTCTGGATTTTCAATGGATTTCATTTGAAGGCAACAAGAGATGTGATTAAAGAACTGGCAAAACGGGATGATATATGGTGCATTTCTCATAATGGAACGATTCAGTTAGATGCTATACCTGGTGAAGCAATTGATGGACCAAGGGCAGTAGAATGGAATATTACAAAGATAATGGCGGAGTCCTGCTGGGCAGCAGGTTTTAATGGAGCTGGCATAATAATAGGTCATATTGACACGGGTGTTGAGGTTACCCATCCAGCACTGGCTGGCAAGTGGTTATCACCCTACTGGCATGATGGTGTAAGTGGTCAGTCTTCACCTTACGATGACTATGGTCATGGTACCCATACAATGGGGACGATCTGCGGTGGTGATGGTCCTGGTTCATTCACATACGATATTGGTGTTGCCTATGGTGCCCAGTATATTCCGACCAAGGCATTCGATGCAGGTGGTTCTGGTCAGTATGCCTGGATTGATGCGTGTATGCAGTATTTAGCGAATTTGAAACAGAGTGGTGTAGATATTCGGGTGATTGGCAATTCCTGGGGTGGCAGTGGTACAGACCAGCATTTCTGGGCAGCGGTGTTGAACTGGAAAAATCTGGGAATCTTTCCGGTCTTCTCAAATGGTAATTCAGGACCTGGTTCAGGCACGGTAGGTTCACCTGCAAGTTATCCATTATCCTGTGGCGTGGGTGCAACCAATAGTTCAGATGTAATTGCCAGTTTTTCTTCGCGTGGTCCTGCACCCAATCAGAGTCCCTGGAATGACCCACAATACTGGTATTATTCAACCTGGAATTTGTTAAAACCGGATGTTTCTGCACCAGGTGTCAGTGTGCGCTCTTCAGTACCTGGCGGAGGTTATCAGGCGATGGATGGTACTTCAATGGCATCGCCTCATGTGACAGGTGGAACTGCAGTATTGTTGCAGAAGAATCAGAATCTTACAGTAACAGAACTCTATGACTTATTCAGAAACTATTGTGACCAACCTTCAGGTGGCGCGCCGTATCCTAATAATAATTACGGCTGGGGTAGAATCAACCTCTGGCGTTCATTACAGAATGTTCCAACATCTAATAGACCAAATGTGATTTTGAGCCGTACTGCAGTTGTCAATGATAATAATGGTAATGGTAAGCTTGATCCAGGTGAAAATGCCGGCGTTGTCACCTATGTTAGAAATACTGGTGCAGTACAGGCAACCAATACTACTGGCAGATTACGCACTTCTGATGTGTATATCACCTTGATTGATACAATGACAACATACGGCACAATTCCTGCAGGTGACTCAGCAAATAACAGTGGCGATCCATTTACTCTTTCGGTTTCGCCATCCTGTCCTGATGGTCATGTGGTTGATTTTCAGCTCTATATTGCTTGCGCAGAGTCTTCCTGGACAAGAACATTTAGTTTGACGGTTGGTACGGCGGGTTTGGATTATGTGACGCATGATTGTGGTAATTGTCAGTTAACGGTGACGCGTTATGGTGCGATTGGTTTTATGAGTTCGGCTCAGTCAGGTGGTGTGGGTTTTCGGTATCCGGGTTCGGGTTCCAATCGTTTGTTTTATGGTTCGTTGGCGGTGGGTAGTAGTGCCAGTTATTGTGTGGATCAGTATTATGAGACTTCTTCGGGTGATGATGATGATTGGGCGACGACGACTTCGCCGGATGGTAAGTGTCGGATGTATGAGCCGTGGCAGAACAATATTGATGAGTATGCGACGGCGCGGTATAATGATGCGGGTCATCCGACGCCGCAGGGTTTGGTGTGTGAGCAGTATTCATGGGCGTGGGATGATGCGACGGCGAATGATTTTGTGATTATGAAGTTTGTGTTGACGAATTCGGGTAGTAGTACATTGAGCAATCTATACTCGACGGTGTTTATGGATTGGGATATTTCGCCTTATGATGATTATGGTAATTCCGAGACTGCGCGTAATTTGACTTATATGTATTATAATAGTTCCAATCCTTATGTGGGTGTGGAGATACTGGATCCGCCGCGTTCGGTTTCGGCGCGGAATCTGGCGATTATCAATAATCCGACTTATGTTTGGCCGTATGGTGGATTGCCGGACAATGTGCAGATACAGTTTATGGATGGGACTTTGCAGAATCCTTCGGGTAGTAGTGCGGATGATTGGTCGACTTGTAATTCAACGGGTCCGTTTACGTTGGCGCCGGGTCAGTCGTTTGTGAGTGCGTTTGCGGTTTTAGGTGGGACGAATTTAGCGGATTTGCAGGCGAATGCGGATACGGCGTATAATCGTTATTGGAACTGGGGTGGAGTGAAGGAAGTGGAGAAGCGGGGTGTGCGAGTGCAATTTAGTATTTATCCGGTGGTGACGGCTGGGCGGTTGAGTCTTGCGTATAGTGGTTATGCGGGTGAGATTCGGGTAGCGGTGTATGATGTGACTGGTCGTGAGGTTATTGAGCAGGGTTGGCAGAATGTAGAGACTGATGGTGTTTTACATCTTGATTTATCAAACCTCGCAAACGGTATCTACTTTGTGAACGCGAAGACACCAGAGCAGGCTAATACAGTGGTTCAAAAGGTTATTCTGATGAAATAGCGGAAACACGGCTGTGAATGCCGGGTCAGAAGAATGAAAAATTCCCTGACCCGGCATTTTTATTTGGTATTGACTTGCAGGACATTATGGATATAATATTAAAGGTGGAGGTAATATGAAAAAGTTATTCTTTTTGGTCCTGGCTATTTTTTTTATTATCACCTGTGGTGCTGAGGAAACTTTGGTAACCATAGGCGGTGATAAAATTAGTATTAGTGATTTTAAGGATTTCTACCAATTTGCACCTACTGATGATTCTTTACGCAGGGTAAAGATAATTGATGATTTTATCAATCAAGAACTGGTAGTAAGAGAAGCAAATTCTCTTGGATATGCAGAAGACCCGGTTGTGAAGGCATCAATGGAGGCAAATCGCAAAGATATTATTATCCGTGGCTATTATCAAAAAAATGTAATTGATAAGATAAAAATAAAGGAATCTGAAATCAGAAAATTATATGAACAATTCATAAATCAATACCATCTTGCCCAGATAGTGGTATCCAGTGACTCACTGGCGGAGATCATAGATCAGAAATTAGACAAGGGCGTTCCCTTTGAATCCTTACTTGCATATTCGCTTGATACCATAAGTCCTGGTGGTGATATTGGCACGTTCTCTGAGTTAAACATACCACCGGAGATTTTGAAGGTACTAAAAAAGACAAAGCCAGGGCAGATTGCTGAACCCGCAAAACTTGGCGAATTTACTTATTTTCTCAAGGTCATTGAATACAAGAAATCGGATACTCCAAAGTATGAAGAAGTAAAAGAGAACATAAAAGACAATCTCATGCGTGAGCAAGCAATGACCGAGGGTCAAAAATTTATTGAGCAGTTGTTAAAACAAGCAAAGATAGAATACAATCAAGAAGGACTTGATCTGCTCACCAAACCCGAATCACTACTAACAGAAAAAGACCTTGAAACCTGGGTTGTAAAGAAATATGATACAAGTTTTGTTCGAGTTAAGACCGTGATCACTGCAGTACAAAATCAATTGAAAAGGGCACCGTCAATAGACCCCAAATTTTTGATTGAACGAGAGTTGATACCTGATTTAGTCTATGATCTGGCAACAAAAGTAAGGGCAGAAAGATATCCTGAGATAAAAAAGAATTTGACGAAAGCCTTGAATTCAATTGTATATCAGAAATTTTACTCAGATAATGTCCTGGAGAAGGTTAAGGTCGATTCGCAGGTAGTTAACGATTATTTCAGACAGCATAAATCAGAATATCCGGATAAGAAGATCAGTGATGTATATAATCAAATCTACATTAAATTGCGTGATGAACAGATCAACCAATTAAAGGATGATTTATTCACAAGGCTGAGAGAAAAATATCAACCCCAAATTAATGAGAAGGTGTTTGCAAAACTATTAAAAGGAGAGACAAAATGAACATTATGTACGCAATTAAGAATAACTACAGGGTGGCGGGAGTAGTCTTTATACTCATTGCACTTTGTTTTGCAGTGTTTGACACTTCCTGTGCTAAGAAAGAAAAGAATGTTCTGGTTCGAGTAGATGGTTCATCTTTGACACTTGAAGAATTTCAAAAATATATTCCTGAATCTGAATACAAAAATCTTCCTGAGGAAACGATGATAGAAATTCTGAATAACTGGGCAAATCAGGAAATGCTTTATCTTGAGGCAAAGAAAAAGGGAATTGATAAAGAAGATTCAGTTAGATTGCTGATTGAACAGTATACAAAGAATCTTCTGGCAATGGCATTGATAAGGAGTTCATTTGGAACTACTACAGTAAGTGATTTAGAAATAATGAATTATTTCACGACTCATCAAGAAGAATTTATGTATGCAGTAAAACTTGCTCAGATTGTGCTTCCAAGTTATGAGGCTGCAATGGTCGCGTATAATGAGATACAGGCAGGTGCGGATTTTATGAAAATAGCCCAGGAAAGGTCTCTTACTCGTATGGAAAATCCTGAAAATCCCAGGATAATCACAGAGTATCTCCCCAGGGGCAGGATTGGTGATTTTGCTACAGAAGAGGTAATTTTTGGTCTAAAAATGAACGAAGTTTCTGAGCCAATTCCTTATATTCAAGGAACATATCTGATAGTGAAGCTTATTGATAAGAAAAAGATCGTTGCGAAGGTTGATATGACTGATGAATTGAAGGGACAGATTTATAATTATCTGATTTCAAAAAAGTATCAGGATTTTTTCAAGAAATATCTGGATAGTCTGAAGACGGTCTACAAGGTGACTACCGATCTGGAACTTTTGAAAAAGTGAGTATTTTTGTAGTATTTCTCCTTAGCACACTAGCAGATAGAATTGCGGTTGTGGTGGGCGATGAAGTTATTCTGGAGAGTGAGGTAAATGAATATGTATCATTTGTTTCAACAGATCCGAACTTTAAACAAAGATTTGCAACTTCTGAAGAGCTGCTGAATACTGTTATAAATGGTTTGGTCTCAAGAAGACTTATGCTTGCTCAGGCAGAGAAAGAGTCAATCTCTGTTTCGCGAGAAGAGGTGAGCAATCGTGCTAAAGAACGATTGGAAATGGTTAAACAACGATTCCCGTCTGAGGCTGATTTCTTAAGGGCGCTCGAAGAACAAAATCTAACAGTTGATGAATTAAGAAAAAATTATGAAGATAGTATCAAGATTGAATTGATAATGCAGCAGATTGTGCAGAAAAAACTTGCTGCCAAGATTATGGTTTCGCCTGTTATGGTTAAACAATTCTACGATGAAAACAAAGACTCAATAGCCGTGGTCCCGGGTAGAATCAAACTTGCGCATATCTTGATTGCAATCAGACCCAGTGAAGATTCTTTGAAAGCGGGCTTTGAAAGAGCAATTGAGGTTTATCAATTGTTAAAAAGCGGTGCTGATTTTGCGACAGTAGCACGAGAATTTTCTGAAGATGAAAATTCTCGCAAGAATGGTGGAATGTTGGGAAAAGTCAAAAAAGGGGAAACACTTGAGGAATTTGAAAAAGTGGTATTCGGACTCAAACCGGGCATAGTGTCTCAACCATTTCCAAGTCGTCTTGGCTACCACATTGTTGAAGTCTTGAATAAAGGTATTGATTGGGTTCTTGCGCGTCAGATTTTGATAAAGGTTGTGCCGTTAAAATCTGATACATTGAAATATGAAAAACTCGGTGAGAAAATCCGTACACTCGTAGAACAGGGGGCAAATTTTGATAGCCTTGCCAGGGTTTATTCTATTGTTCCAGAAGTGGATATCGGAGAATTCTTTGTCAGGCAATTTACACCACCTTACGATGAAATAGTTAAGGATTTGGAACCAGGTGATGTGAGCAAACCTATTCTTACTCCTGATGGTTATCATCTATTATATGCACGAGAAAAAATAGCAGAAAAAAGTTTGAGTTTTGAAGAAATGCGTGAGCAAATATATCAGTATCTTTACTGGCAGGAATTACAGAATTTGTACAGCAACTATATTGAGGAAATAGAAGCACGCACATATGTAGAGATATTCTGACTTAATCAATCTTAAAGATCATTTCAAAGATATAGATTACCACCTTCTATCAATTTTTGATAGTAATTGGCAAAATTTGCAATTGTCAAATTGACATAGACATAAACTTCCGAAATTTCATTGGTTTTCTATTGTATATAGTGTATTTTCCCCCTTGACAAATTGCAAATAATATGTAAAATGGGGTGAAATGGGGAAAAATGGGGAATATTAGATTTAGAGGTTTTTTTCAGCATATAATCGATGAACGAAAGCGCCTTGCAATACCAAGTCAATTTCGTACCGTACTCATGGCTGAGTCTGAGGGTAAGGTTGTTCTAACACCAGGTTACGACAGTGAGATTGCGGTCTATGCACTCAGAACCTGGCAGGAATTTGAGGACAAAGAACTGCTTTCATTGTCAATGGACCGCATTCAATCAAGAAGATACCGCCGACACTATACGTTTGGTATTAAAGAAGACCATCTTGATAGCCAAGGAAGGATTTTGATTCCCGATTTTCTCCTTGAGTATTCAGGTATTACAAAAGATGTTATCGTAGTCGGTGAAATTGATTACTTCAGTCTCTGGTCCCCGGAAAATTATCAGAGGCTGAAAGAACAGATTGATAAACATTATTTGGAAGATGCAGAAACAATTGAACAACTAAGGAGGCACAATGAAAGTTCAGATCGTTGAAGCAATAAAAAACAAAAAGGTCTCATTCTTTCTGCCCAGTGGCGAAATAAATGAGGGAGAGTTTGAGACCATGGCAGAAAAACTAAGAGGGATGCTTGAATCCGGTGAATTCAATGTAATTATTGATCTCTCAAGGGTAACTCATATCAACTACAAGATTGTCGGCGATCTTATTGAATTTCAGAAGAAATTCAAAGGGTATGGTGGCGATATCAAATTGGTCAATGTTTCTCCATATCTTTACAATATCTTGAGACTTTATGGATTCTATCCCTTTGAAATCTATCCTTCGCGTCGCGCAGCATTGAAAAGCTTCCAGTGAACTGATTTGAATAAATTTCACGAGCCGGTATTGGTCAATGAGGTTATCCATTGGATGAATCTGCAGGAAGATGGTATTTATTGCGACTGCACTGTTGGCGGTGGAGGACATCTTAGTATGATGCTTCAAAAGACAAATAGGGCTCGGTTCATTGGTATTGATTGGGATCCAGATGCATTGAATTATGCACAAGAGAAATTGAGCGCATTTGGGACGAGGTTGACATTGTGCAAAGGGAATTTTGCCAATTTAGATTTAATCCTCGACACTCTTGGAATCAAACAAGTTAATGGTGTACTCTTTGATCTTGGGGCTTCGTTGTATCAACTTACAACACCAGCAAGGGGTTTCAGTTTTAGTTACGATGGCGTGCTCTTGATGCAGATGTCGCCTGAGGCAGTACCACTACACAGAAAATTGCGTAGCGTTGATAAGACAACAATCTATGAAGTTCTAAAACAATATGGGGATGTATTCAGGGCACGAAGAATGGCAGACCTGATCTTTGAAAATCGCTATGACCTGAAGACGACACTGGACTTACGCAGACTTGTAGAAAGAAACTACCCACGCCGTTCGTTGAAAAAAAATCTTCACCTGATTTTCCAGGCACTTCGTATATGGGTAAATGATGAATTGAACAATCTTCAAAAAGGGTTGATTAAGGCAATAACCTGCCTTGCTCCTTATGGTCGCTGCATTGTGATTGCCTATCATTCAGGTGAAGACCGCATTGTGAAAACTACATTGCATAACTATGAAGAGAAAGAAATTATCAAAAGACTAAATAAGAAAGTGATAAGACCATCGGTAGTTGAAATCAAGCAAAATCCTGCGTCAAGAAGTGCTCGCATGCGTGTAGGAGAAAAATGCGCTTCTTAGCAATATGTATCGCTATTCTTTTATACCTTTTTAGTGTAGTATATATTGAGAGCGAATTGGTGAAGATCAATATCAGAAAGGAATACTTGAAAAATCAGGTTCAGAACTTAAGAAACGAGAAGGCAAATCTCCAAGCAAAGATTACTCATTTTTCAAATCTGGCGTGGATTGAAAATGAAGCAAAAAAAAGGGATTTCGTTTTTCCAGAGAAAGATGACATTTTGGGTGTGGTAAAATGAAACGGGTTAGATTATTTAATGGATTCCTTTTCACCATTTCATTCATTTTCTTCGGCTATATTTTCATTATCCAGTGCATTAAATTCAAGCATTATCAAAATATTTCCCGTTGTGAACATCAAAAGAAGGTTATTCTATGTGGAACAAGAGGAAATATCTATGATCGCAATGGCCTTCCGCTTGCACTATCAGAACCATGTTATTCCATATTCTGTACACCCGTCTATTCTTCTGACAAGCAAAAATTGGCACGCGGTATTGCAGAGATTTCAGAGAGACCATTGGTTGAAATAAAGCGGTTGATTGAAAAAAACAAGTTTTTCTGGGTAGAGAAGAAGATAAGTATTAGCAAGAAGGATGAATATTTGAAACTCGACGATCCAAGTATCGGCTTTACTCATGATTTAAATAGAATATACACGATGCCTGAGATGTTCAGTAGTCTTATTGGCAAGTGTAGCGTGGATAATCAGGGGATAGAAGGGTTGGAGTTGCTTTTTGATAAGGTTCTGACCGGGAAATCAGGTTTTGTTGTGTATCAAAAGGAACCTAATGGTGATATTTTTCCTTACTACAAATATCCTGAAAAAGCTCCGATCCCTGGTCAGGATTTATACCTTACG
>JBDRWH010000055.1:0-9778 GCA_039802325.1 Caldifarciminota bacterium | reverse complement strand
TTGCCCGGACCATTTGTTCCGAATTATTGCGAATACATTGGCTATCGCTTACGAGGTCTAAAGGGCGCAATCGTCTCTGGCGTTTCATTATTGCTTCCTTCTTTTGTCTTAATGGTAGTTCTTTCATATCTCTATTTTGCGTTTCACACATTACCTGCGATCAATCAGGTTTTCAAAGGGATTGGCGCGGTAATGACTGCAATAATTCTGTGGGCAGGTTATGATATGGGGAAAATTCTGATCAATACTATGAACAGATTTTTAGTGTTTGTCTTTGCTTTTATTCTCTTTTTGTTTAAATTTGATCCAGTGCTGACCGTGCTGCTGGCGGGATCGTTGAATATCCTACTTGAACAAGTCAAATCTCCCAAAATCTTTCTTGCCGTACCCATTTTTGTGTTTGATTTACGAAAGGCAATGGAATTGTTCGGAATATTTTTTAAGATTGGAGCGGTAATCTTCGGTGGTGGCTACGCAGCAATTCCATTTATTCAGAATGAGGTTTGTGTATATCGTAACTGGTTGACGCCAAAGGAATTCCTTGATGGTTTTGCCCTTGGACAGATTACCCCAGGACCTGTTGCAATCACCGCAACTTTCGTGGGATTCAAGGCTATGGGTTTGATTGGTGCTATTCTGTCAACAATAGGAATCTTTCTGCCTTCATTTTTAATGCTTATTCTTTTGATAAAGATATATAATAAGATTGAACATAACCGATATGTGCAGTCTTTTCTTAATGGCATCAAATCTGCAGTTGTTGCGGTACTACTCTCAACTGGTATACTATTCATTGCTACGAACTGGTTTAATATTCCGTATGGAATATTCGGCATAATGTCTCTTGGCGTGCTGATTTTTATAAAAAAAATTGACCCTATTTTTCTGATTGTAGCAGGCGTGGTCTTTGGTTTGATTGTAGGTTGAAATGAATTGGGTTATATACATTTTCTTATTGACGGCATTTCTTTCCTGTGCACCTGAGCCAGTTCCTTCAGGTGATGACACTACGCCAATTGATTTACTTAATGATCCTGAAATGGAAATTGTTGAAAATCCTGAGACACTTATGGTGAGAATCAATGACATTGATTTTACTATCAAGTTAAAGGCATTATACAAAGTTAGTGGTATAGTGCTCAGTAAGAAAAGATATTCAGATGGATGGCAGGGTAAAATGGCACCTTACGATGTTGCATTGGTTTGGGGTGAATTACTAAGAGATAGTTTGTATAAAAAAATCAAATGGTGGCAGGAAGCAAGATGGTATCGCTGGCGTCCTGATAATGGCTTTCCAAAAGATAACTATTTTATTGCACGGTACAGTTCAAACAATCATGTCATTCTTGCATCAAAAAATATTGAAGTCTTATTGGGTCGTATCAAGAAGAACGATACTATTGAATTATCAGGATATCTCGTAGATATAAATGGTTCAAAAAATGGAAATAAATACTGGTGGTATTCTTCAATGAGCAGAAATGATACAGGTGCAGGTTCGTGCGAAGTAATTTATCTAACCAGAATCAGGCTTAGTGGAAAAGTTTACGAATAACCAATAAATTCGCACTGTCATGGCGTACCGCTGATATTGACATTATCATAGAGTGTGATACAATCACTGTATAACTCCGTGCATAGCACAAAGGTCTTAGAAGTATTTTGGGGTACCGCCCTAAGGTCGTTTATGATCTGTACCGTGTCAATCCAGACATCCATCAGCAATTGTTCATAATCTATGACAGCTCTTACCTCATACCATGTGTCTTCAGTCCATGAATAGCTGGTTGTAGCACTCGTGTCGCCAAAAACATAGACAAGATGGTCATAGTAGGAAAAGCATACAGCATTGCATAGATAAAAGGAGAACGAATCTTCTTGGACATAAAAACCCACTGATGTATCTTTTCCAACCTAAGCGAATTTTGTATACTTTTCAGAAGAAATCAAGAGTATTATTGTTTTCGCATAGTCTGTTATTACATAGTTACCTACTTTTGGTGAACCACCAGCCCAATCCGACCGTGATGCCAGCGCCGATTTGCACCCCATATCCAGGATACAAATGCCAGGCCCCATCATCCCAATATTTGATACCTGCAATTCGGACAGTGATTCCAAATGTCAATGGTTTAACAACCCTGTGGTTCAGTTCAATCGCAGCCGATGTGAACTTGCCAATATATGGAGAAAACCTGAATCTCGCAGAACTGAGTGACATTATACTACACCGCAGAATATACACCGCGTGAAATGATAGCACAGAAGCATAGTATGTTTCGGGAAAGGACGACAAAAACTCTTCACATACCAATTCCTCTATGTTAATCCCAAAACCCCAGTTTGAATTTTGGGGAAAATATGTAGCTGAAACCATGCTGGTTTCAAAGCCGTTCCACCTATGGCGGACATTTGTACCAGATGATGAATACTCCACAGATTTGTGATAGCCTGAATAAAAACCCAACTTAAAGACTTCAAAATCGAATACGGGCCTTACGACCTTGCGTTCACTGTTCAATATTATGCGATTCTGAGCGAATGAAGAACCAAGAAATGACATTGCTACTACAATCGCGATTCTAAAACGGACACAATGCATAAAACCTCCTTTTTAATTGATACATATTCGCATTTTTCGTTCTTCTCTGAAAGGTTTTCAGAATTCATATTGAAATCCAAGACCAGCGATAGGAAGAATTTTCCATCCACTTTGAGTTGTGTCATCATATTTTTTGTTAACACAGTAAATATTCAATTCAGGAATTATCTTCAATTTATTGCCAAAGGAAGCACCCATTAATACAGCTGGAAAGGTGTAGATGTCGGTTTTCAAATACTCTTTTTGATCTGTCAACGAAACATCCTTCACATAAATGAACTTTGCACCTGTATAATATCTTTCTGTTCCTATTATGAGCATTGGATATGCTCCCAACACGCTTCTGTAACCATCAAAATCCGGACCATATACATAAGAAAATCCAATATCTAATGAGGTAAACAAAGGACTCTTAATGACCTGGTATTTCATATCACCCAATACACCGTATGAATATAATTTAATTCCTGCATCAATTTTCTTCATAAGCCCAATTCTTGCGAAGATGTCTATATGTAAAGGTTTTATATATCCATATGCGTATCCACCATGAGCCCCAACACCAATGCCTGCGGTCTTTTCCCCCGGATCTAAAACTTTAGGTGATTGAAATGTTGTTACCGACATACAACCTGTTAACATTACTAACAATGATATAAACCTTACAACACAGGAGAGTACTGTTGGACCACTCCATTTTTTATGGTCCATTTCCCAACTTCCTATTTGTTGTTTTATGAAATCTCTTTCCATCAATTCGCCTTCTAAATATCATTATAGTAGGTCTTTGATAGAAAGTCAAGCACTTCGATTGCTGACTCCTTTCTACTTTTCTTTTTCTTGAAATTTTAAGCCTTCATACTAAGTGTCAATTTGCGTTTCTATTTCCTCTATCATAGCACCTTTTCGCAAATATGTATGAAATGAAAATCTCAATCCCCCTCTTTCCCCCTTTCATAAAGGGGGATAATAGGAGGATTATACTTTCATAGAGGGGGATAATAGGGAATTATCAGATGAGATTACGAATGAAGACTCTTGAAAAACTCTTTTGTCATTTCTCTGTTTCTTAAGAAAGTGAGAAGGTTGAATAAATTGAGAATATAGAAATATACCCCCCAACCTTCTCTGTAACACCTATATCTTTAGGCATTTAGGTATTTAGGCATTTTGGATTTTCAAAATAGGTAATCTATTTGGAGGTTCAAACGGATAGTATTCTCGTGATTCACAAAATCATCCACCCTTACCCCTGGTAAATCTGGATAATAGATTTCAGGATTGTTGTATAAACCGTTGTGTTCAATAAAAGTCTCTTTCTTACGAAATTTAAATTTGGTCAATAGATTTCCGATTTTCTGTGATACTACAATATAATATTTCATTCCCTGGTCTGAAAGAAAATCAATACCCGTATCTTCAAATATCCACTGGCTCATTCCATCGGTCTTCCACAAAGCCAATCCACCTTCAACAGAAAATCCGGTTAAGAAATTATGCTCATAAGAAAGATTTAAAAATCCACCACTCAGTTCCATATCTTCATTTTCTGAGGCAGTCATATAGACATTACCATTACGGTATTCTATACCGAGATTATCAAAATTGGAAAGATAAAACAATGCACGGATTGAGGTTTCAATGGTCTGGGAAAGGGTAGGTTGGATTATACGCGGTAGATATTTTCTTATATACTTTTCAGAATATCTAATCCGCACTGGGAAAATGGGCTGGAATTCAAATTCAAAATATCCTCTTAAATTATTCAAATTATGACACACATTCTCAAAAACATCAAAATACGCACGGGTCAATGTAATATTTCTGGTCAGCTGATAACGGGTCTCAAAGAATATTCCTTTTTCCGGTTTTGGTGCAGGGTCATCATACATAGAAATGAATTCAGGATTCACAAGTGCATAAGGTCTTTCAAATGGTGTATCTTCAAACCTGCGGTATTCTGAAAAACCACGATTATAAGGATTATCATAATCCGGGCTGAAATATCTGTATAAAACATTAAGGTAAAAATAATCATACTGGAGCCTTGATTTGAGGATATACGCGCTTGCCTTATTATACATTGTATCTTGCTGGGTTACATATTCACCAGATAGAAAAAAATTCTTATACGGAATTGAAAATTCACTTCCATAATAATATCTTCTTGAACTCTTTGATAACTGCGTTATCTCAGGATAGAACCATGGGTCATATTTATCAAGTGGTATGTCAATCCATTTCGGGTCAGGGTTTATTTTATCCTCCGGATAATCGAGAACCATTCCTTCCAGTGCGATATATGTACCAGGATTGATCTTTTCCAAAGGCGAGATTCTCAGATTCACACCAGCAACCTGCTCATTCAATTGATTCTTGAGATAATCAAAATCATAGTAATTGAAGATACTACGCCAAACCGTGCCATCAGGATTTGTGATTGCATCACGCTGCGCAGTGGAGTAAAAAAATGAAGGTTTGATATTGCCGGCATTCTTTGGTAAAGGCAGAAAAAGACTACCTGCGGCTCCGGTGAACGCATAATTTTTTGTATCGGTAAGATCGCCATAAATACCTGTTGACCTTGAGAATACTCTTGAACGATACTCATCTGTATTATCAACCATTATCCCTTCACCCCAGACAACCCGGTAGTTTCCTAAATAGAATCTATAAATAGGTCCCACGTCGCCAAGTCCGATATACCCTTTTGTAAAATTCATATTTGGCTTGTGCAGAATTCCCAATCTCAGTCTTCTTTCGTAGTTTCCTTTTGTTCTGAATGAATATTCTGGCCCGACCTTAAAGTTCTTTAATGTATTTAGAGATGTATCTATCTGTTTTCTCAATCTCTCACAATCATCATCCTCCCAATCATAATAATTCTTCAGGTTTATTATTGTATTATCAATTTCTGATCTTGCCTGTTCAAGATAGGAGAGTCTCGTTGCAATATTCTCATCATCTTCACCTGTGTCAAGGCGATTGTTGTTTTCAAGCCTTAGCCTTGCTGAACCATGAAATTTCTTATCAATTGTGTCTGTATATTGGACATACCTTCTCAATGATACATAACTATAATAACTCAGCCCGTTTACTCTTCTTAAATCCCTTGATGATTTTATCTCTTTTTGTGATATTGTCTTCAAGACTGCCTGGGCATCTATTGGTGTCATACGGTCAATAAGAATCAAATCATCATACCAAGCCCGATTAATATTTATCGGAGTAAATAAAAGGTCTTCCCATTCATCAATCGCACCCTTTGAAGGTGGTTCTTCACTCGCAAGTTTTTTCTGCTCGGCAATGATTGAACCCCATTCAAGCCTCGCTGGAAAAGGAACTGCAATTTTGACGAGTGGCTTTATTTTCTCAAATTTTTCTGCATCCACTCCCGGTACATTGAGCAATTCATATACGGATTTGAACTGTCCATAAATCTGCCGGTGATTGTATATTGCCTGTGCGAGCGAAGAATCTACGGGCAATTTGTAAAATTCATCAATCTTTGCACGATTAATATCAATCTGGGTTGAAGATAACAGAATAAAAATCAGAAGCATTTTCAAAATTCAAGACTCAATGAAATTGCATGATTCAAAGGTAAATCTACAAGATATTCAAACGCATAATCAATCTTGATGTTTTTGTACACAACACCAAGACCACCGGATAATGAATTCGGATTGGTCATAAAACCGGTGCGCAAGTTTAAAAAATCCATAATCAAAAATTCACCTGCTGTGTGTATTCTAATTTCATCATCCGAGATTGATAAATCAATCTCGGAAACAATATCTTCAAATGGTTTGTATCCAAACCCTGCCTGAAAAGATGCAGGTAATGTGCCAACTTCTGAATTTCCAAATTGTGGCCGGTTTAGATTATGCCCATATGCACCAAGGAACCATTTTCTGGATAGATTACCAAGCATACCGAGGTTCAAACCATACGATATGCCAGTGCCTGTCCTTTTATTCTGTATCATATAGAGATCAAAAGATGCACCCAGGTGAAAATCTTTGCTCAAACCAAAGCCATATCCTGCTGTCACGGCCTGCTCTTTCTGTTCTTCAAAACCAAATTGGCTCACGCCAATTCCTAAACCACCATGAAATAATGGTCTTGCAAATCCAAAGAATATGTTCTGTAATCCTTCAATATGGGAAAAGGTATATTCATAACCTGCGCCAATGGTATTTTTGTTCAGTAAGGCAAGTGCTGCAGGATTGATTCTTATTGCATCAATGCCCTGAGCAGTTCCAACACAGGCAAGGGATAAGGCCTGATTATGCGCAGATACTGGATAGCGCTCAAATGCCTGGAAAAGTGAGAGAATCAGTATGAATGACAATCAGCCTCCTTAAAAATCAGTACCGATAACCACTAAAGTCCGTTTGACCGCTGTTTTGCCTTCAGAAGATTTCGCCTTGAGGTTCAAAAGATAGATACCGAGTTTTAGTTGTCTTCTTGAATCATCCTTACCATCCCAGTAGAGCTCCTGTGGGCCACCTGCACCATCATACAATTCCCTGACCATTTTGCCTGACATATCATATACCTTCAAGTTCAGTGTATAACCTGTGGGTGAATTTATTTTCAAATGCAATTGTTCACCTTTTGCAGGTAAAAATGTCTTTGAACCAATGATTTCAATCAATGGCTCATTGCTTGTAGAATCGGTTTCTGGGGATTTTATATCATCAGGGAATCTTAATAGTAACTGATAACCTGTTGTATAAGGCAATTCCGGGTCGTATTGTCCAACTATTCCTGTGAAAACTTTTGTTTCATTTTTGATAATCGTCACAGGATTGATACCACTTCCAGAGGTAAATCTAATTGCAATTCCGCAGTCACCATTCAAGATCTCAAAATTGTATCCATCACCGGTCTGGTATGGTGTTGATTTGATGACCCCTTTTAATCGTATCAAACTGCCTTCCATCCCTTCGGTCAAAAACCGATTCGGTTCAAGGAATTTAGGCAATGGAACTGTATCCATACCTAAAAACCAGGCATAACCATTTGCAATCTCAGTCAATCCATTGTATTCTGTAATCTTGCCAAGAATCCTGAATCTTGCACCGAGCGAATCTATGTATCTATCAAATAAAGAATCACCCTGTGGATTGTAAACGTTTATCCCACCTGTATTATCCTGTATGTAAAAACTTGGATTACCAGAAGAAAATACATAATTCGGTCCGGTAATGACCCCTTCCACGACCACCATGCTATCAACATATTTTGATGATACACCGTCGTTTCCGGGTGTCTGGCATATTGCGATCGTCTTTTTCTCAGGCATAATAAATAAATGTGAAAAATCTGATGTATCCCTGGGCAGGATTTCATAACCATTATTCGGAATGGAACTTGTTGTATACTGACTCTTTATTCCAGTGAGGGTAAATGTATCAATCGGCGCAAGGTGTCCGGGAATGTTTGTGCCGGCATTGATATAGACCTCAAAAGGAATACTTGCCATATCATACGCGGTATAGGAGGTTGCGGAAAGGAAAAATCCACCAAAATAAGACACCTTAATCCTAACAAGTGAACCTTCGTAGATTTCACTGTTTGCAATATTCCCATTAATCTCAAAAGGTGGCGGAATAACACAGCCCTGTTTTAATATTTGATATGTAAAATTTGTTAGTTCATTCTTGCCCCGATACTGGGAAACTTTTCCTGTTGCAATAATACTGTCTCCATAATTCAATGGAATAGGAAAACTTGTCGCATATACACAAACACCACCTGTATTATCCTGGATATATGCTTCCCTGGTTGAAAATAATCCATTGGGAACCGTGACAACTCCACAGATTGTGACTGTGGAATCAAGAAGGTCAGGAATGAAATTTGAATCTAAATCCTTGAATGCAACTGAAATAGGCCAGACATATGCAGTGCCATTGTTTCTGCCTGGAGAAGGGAAGGCATTGTTTATCCAGGTATTTGAACCATTGGGTAATCGGGCAATGGAAAAATCAGAAATAACTGATATTCCCTGATAACCTTTTCTATCTACTAAACGATTGAGATTATCATATAGATAGACTGTATCACCAGCATTATCTAAGTCAGTCCAGGCTCCAGACCAGTTTGTTGTTTGTAATGTGTCACCATCGCCACTAATCAAAAGAGCCTCACCACTTGCATAGAAAAGCAGGTAGCCATAAGCAGGGATTGCAAAACTCGGAATGTTTAATGTGTGCATACCAATAAAATCTCTTATCTTATAGCCTGAAAGGTTTATGTCATATATCGCCTTGTTAAAGATTTCTATGAATTCTTCATCAAGGTCATTATAATTTCCATTATTATTATGGTCATATGTCTCGGGGTCAGGAAGGAATTCATTTATTACCAGTAGTGTTTCCAACGCTGTCTGGGTTGTGCAGGACGGGACATTGGAAATCAATGACCAGTTTGAATCTTCGTCAGCAGTCTTTAATGCAAAGTAATAGAGTGTACCTGGTGAAAGCCCTGCTACGATGAAGGAATCAGGTTGTCCGGCATTTGAGGGTGGAGGTTCACCAGTACAGGCATTTGCGGAATAGAAATTGCCTTCGGTTATCGGGAACAATGCAAATCTGATATCATAATAGCTTGCCCTGCCTGAATTTCCATCATCACCAGGTGCTGTCCAGCGCAGTTTAACATAAGTTGTTCCAGTATCGGTGATAGAAAGATTGTTGACTGACGCAGGCGGTATTGTATCCGGTGCAAGTGCAGTCAGAAAATAGAAAAAGTAATTACCACCAGGAATACCATTATTATCACCATCAAGTTTATTTCCAAAAAGGTCTCTAATCGTATCATAGACCCAGACATTGATCGTTTCCCCAAAATAGAAATTGTTATCTGGATTGAACAGGACAACCAGATTAAGACTATCATAAGATAGCAATCCTGAATGATTGCCGGAAGAAGACCCGTTTATGTTGAATGCGGAAGGGATTATTGTTAGGGGGTTGATTTGCTCGCTGAAATAGATTAGAATATTGGTGCTAATACCGATATTGGTGTCTCCATTTGCAGGATAAGTATTGATGATATTTGGTGGACTAGTGTCGACATGATAAGAAATTACTTTAACCGAATCAAGCCAGAAATTGCAATTAGATGTTCCGATAGAACCGTTAGGTTTATCTTCAAATCTGAATC
>JBDRWH010000054.1:0-10108 GCA_039802325.1 Caldifarciminota bacterium | reverse complement strand
AACAGCTCCTGGCAGGGAAGTATTATGGTCTCTATTGCCGGGGACAGTACAACCCTGAGGTGTGATGGCGGAGGTGTTACAGGTTCGTCAAATCAATTCCAGGTGATACCAAATTCAGCCTACAGATTGCTCTCAGTTTTACCCGGTCAAACTTATGCACCTGGTAATCAAAGTGGAAAGGTTGGCACTCCTGCAAGTCAACAAGCGGGTTCTCTATTCAGTGTGTCACTCTATCTTACTGACCGATGGTGTAACACGATAACCACAGCGAATGATTCAGTATTGTTAACGAGTTCTGACGGTTTCAGTAATGTGACTGGTTTTCGTCTAAACAGTGGTAATGCAAATGTGAGTTATACATTTAGGACAGCAAGCACTCAGAGGATTTTTGTGAACGATATTACGAATTCCATAATCAAATCAGATACCTCAAGCAATATTTATATCTATCCTGGAAGTTATTCAAAATTACTTATGCTTCTGCCCGGTGAAATCCATTTACCGGGCGATACAACATCAAATACAAACAATACACCGGGTAAATCAGGCAAGGCATTTGAGCAATATGTGCTTGAAGATTTTTCGATCGTGGTCTATGCGACAGACTCAATGTGGAATAAGACAAGTGTATCAGGATATTCAATTCAACTCTTTGGTTCTTCGGGTTTTTCCAATCCGCCCGCACAGAATTTGATGAATGGTGAGGCTAACTTTAGCGCTAATTTTTCTTCCAAGGGAGACAAGTCAATTTATGCACGTGACCTAAACAATAATATTCTAACTTATGATAATCCGGTAACAGTTGTGCAAAGAGCAAATAACTTTGATATTTCAGTTAATCCGGATACAATATCACCAGGAGAAATTTCGTATATTAATGTTACAGTTTATGATAGAAACAATGAGCCAATTGCTGGCAAATGGGTTGGTTTTTCAGTGGTTGGTGGAAACGGGTATATCATTAGTCAATATGATTCAGTCCAGACAAATACACAAGGAGTATGCCAATCCCAGTTCACTGCGACAAGTGGGTATTTCAATGAACTTGATTCTATTGAAATCCAGGCAGATAACCATGTGGAAACGACCACAGTATATGTTATCTTCCCTGATTCTTCAGTGATGGAAGGAAATATTGTTGCCTATCCGAATCCGTTTGGTAGAATCAATCAAAATTATACACGATTTGTCTACTACCTTTCCCAGAATTGTGATGTTATCTTTTCAATCTATGATGCATTCGGAAATCGCGTTCACCATGAAGAAATATATGCAGGCCAGAATGGCGCAAGAATGGGTGTGAATAATCTTACCTGGGACGGCAAGAACGATAAAGGTCATAAGGTGGCAAGCGGTGTCTACTATGTGCTATTAAAAGGTTATCTACATACTAATGTATTTTTGGAGAAAAGAATAAGGGTAGGTGTAATATGGTAAACAAAATCCTAAATCTCAAATTCCAAACCCCAAACAAATCCCAAATCCCAAATTCTGTTTTACTTCTTACTTTTTACTTTTTACTTTCTACTTTCATCTTCGCCCAGGATGGTGGTCTTCCTGGAGCAGTTTTGAATTATGGAATGAGTCCGAGGACAACCGCAATGGGCAAAGCGTTCACCGGGCTCGCGGATGATGCTGAGGCAATATATTACAATCCTGCAGGTCTTGCCCAATTGTATTCACATAATATGAAATCCTCTTATCTTGAACTCTACGGGCATCAACTTGGATATCTTGGATATGCACTGCCTACAAGGAGATACGGCACATTTGGTGGGAATATTATACATTTGCGTTCAAAGGGTATAGATTCAAGGGACGAAAATATGAATCCCTATGGAACCTATTATTTTTCCCAGAGTTGTCTCTTGCTGTCGTACGCTTACCTTGCTTCTAATGCCCTGAGTATAGGCACAAACTTGAAGTTCTTTACCAGTAAGATTGCCCAATATGGTTCAGTGGGTATTGGTGGGGATGCGGGCATATTCCTCTTTCCCAGGCATAATTATACATTTGGTGTATCAGTTCAGAATATTCTTGGACCAAAACTCCAGTATCTGGATGATGGTGAAACAGAAGAATTCCCGGTGACATTCAGATTCGGGGGAGCAATAAAGCTATATCAGGGTAGGGCAGTTATTGTGGGTGATTTGGTAAAAAATCTCCTTGAATATTCATCAGTGAAACCGCATCTTGGCTTTGAATTCACTCCAGTTTATCCTATTTTGATAATACGGGCAGGGTTTGACGAAAATACACTGAATGCGGGCCTGGGCGTGAGGAAATTTTTCGGAACTATGTCGGTTGGTGTTGACTATGCCATAGAATTCCATCACAAATCAAGTTATCTATTACCTTACCAGCATAAAATTGGTATATTTATTGAATTTGGCGGATTCCGCACCTGGGTTACTGCAACACCGAAGCAATTCTCACCAGCACCAGGAAGAAAAGAGAATGTTGCCTGGCTTGATTTGCACTATACGACAAAACGTGAGATTGAGCGCTGGCAATTGTTGATAAAAAATCAATATGGTGAGGTTGTGAGGACTTATTCAGGCTGGGATGCTCCACCCTTAAGACTATCCTGGGATGGGCTTGATGATGTGGGCAGACTCGTTGCGGATGGCAGATATTACTACGAAATAATTATCATTGATAAAGGAAAAGAAAGAATAACCTTCAGTGATTATCTGGTGAAGATTGCAACGCTTGGTCCGCAAGGTGAGATAGAATTCGTTCCACAGGAGTGATTATGTTGCTTTTGATTTCACTTCTTGCCCTGACCGATTACAATCAACTGGTCACAGATTACGAGATTGCGCACAGGTTATTCTTACAGGAAAGTTATCATGAGGCGCTACGGTATTTTTCATCCATTCTGAAGAAATACGGGGGAACCGAATTTGAGGATGAGATAAGATTCAGGGTTGCTGAATGCTATTTTAATATCAAAGATTATGATAATGCAAAGGAGAACTTTGAAATTATACTGCGCAGAAAAAACCTTGCATATCTTGAACCTGAGTGTCTTTACGCAATCGGTATGATAGATATTCTGCAGGGGAATTATAAAGAGGCAGAGCAAATCCTGCAAAGATTACTGAAGAACCCGGCATATCAGGAAGAAGACAGGGCAAATTTTGCCCTGGGTGTTCTTTATTATTTTCGTGGTAGCTATATTGAGGCAAGAGAGAAACTTGAGGGATTAAATTTGCTTGAAGCAAAATTTTATTATGGTAAGGCATTATCAAGATTGGGTAATCCCCTTGAAGCAATCAAGTCGTTCAAAGAAATTCTTGATCAATCACCAAATACGCCAATTGCTGCGCTTGCCGAATTTTCAAGGGCTGAAGCATTATTCTTCAATAAGGATTTTGATGGGGCAAAGGTGAAATTCAAGGATTTTATCGCTAATTATCCAAAATCACCATTGATTGACTATGCCCACTTTTTCTTTGCTGCATCATTGATTCACTATGGTGATTATGCTGGTGCTGCTGAACATCTGTTGCCTTTGACCAAACATTCAGATAATCTGCTTGCAGCACATGCCGGTTATTTTCTTGGAATCTGCAGGATGAATCTGGGCGATGGATTGGGTGCGGTAAGCGCATTCCAGAGGGTAAGGGCAAATTATCCCAACACAATGATCTCTTCCTATGCCAATCTGCAATTAACCAAGGCATTGCTTGCCTATGGTGATACTCTTCAGGCACTGACTTCTTCAGCTCAACTGGCAACAATGTTTGCCAGTGGCGAACTTGCAAGCGTTGGTGAATATCTAACAGGTATGATTTATTTTCAAAGAAAAGACTATGTCAATGCGATTCGTTTCTTTGAATCACTTTTGTCACGGTATCCCAAATCTCCTTTGCGTGAGCCAGGCGCCACAATGCTCTTGTCTTCGCTCTATAATTTGAAGAATTTTGACTATGCAGTTACTTTTGGAAGCAAATACATAAAAGACTTTCCCGAGGGAAAAAATGAGTGGCGTGGTCGAACCCTGTATTTCCTCGCTGAAGCATATTATTACCAGAATAATTTCAGTGAGGCAGAAAAGACATACCTTGCTGTTACACGTGATTTTTTCGGTATTGAAGTGTCACCATACGCAAAACTTGGTCTTGCTTATAGTTTGTATCACCAGGACCGACCACGGGAAGCACAGGATATATTCAAAAGTATGAGTGAAGTCCCTTACGAAGATTCAAGCCTCATAATGGCAATATATCTGGGGCTTGGTTATACCCAGTTCAATCAGCAGGATTATATGAAAGCACGAGAAACATTTGAGGCATTATACAATACATTCCCCAAAGATGAAAAGTGTGCAGTACCAACCCTGTTTTACGCGGGAATGTCATATTACAATCTGGAATACTATGCAAATGCGATAGAATCCTGGGAAAAACTTATCGGTAATTTCCCCATGGCAAAAAAATGTGCAGAGGCAGGTTTCCGTGCCGGTGACACATATTTCAAGGCATTGGAATATGAGAAGGCGAGGAGTCTTTTCCGCTGGGTTGTAGAAAATCATCCCAATGATGACTTTGCCCGTTCTTCTCAACTGGCAATTGCCCAGAGTTACTATAACCAGAAGAGTTATGATGAGGCAATAAGGGAATTTCAGAAATTCCTTGATTTATTTCCGACTGCGGATGAGGCGACTGCGGCAAGAAAAGGCATGGAAATGTGCTATTATCAAAAAGGGCTTGAATCCACTGAGGCAATGCAGTATTTTGTGGAGAGATTTCCTCAGAGTGAACTTGCGGCGGATGGACAATATCAGATTGCCCAGAAAAATTTTGATGATAAGAAATATGCTCAGGCAATGGATGAATTTATCAAGGTCGTTGTGAACTTTCCATCTTCCTCTTATGCGCCAGATGCACTTTTGCTTGCAGCCGAATGCGCAGTGAATATAGAAGACTGGCAGAAATCAACTGAATTGTATGAGCGCTATTTGAGCTATTTCCCGAAAGGTAAAGAAAAAGATGCGGTCTATTTTAATTTAGGTTCTTCATATTTTAACCTGAAGGAGTATGGGAAGGCATTGAAAGATTTTCAGGTTGTTGTGGATTCTTTTCCGTCTTCCCAGTATCTTGCTAATGCCCAGCACAATATCGGGGTATGCAAAAAATATCTTGGTGAAGGGGGAGCAGTAGCCCCTGAAACTGAAATGCCCAAGACCGAGGTGGTGCAGGATAGTTTGAAAGGGAAGAAGTGATGTGTCTTATAAGGAACAAGGAGGTCAAAAAATGATACTTGGTCAACCATTGATTGATGTTTTCAAAAACAGCATAGTAATGATTATCTTGTTAGTATGTTCAATCATAGCCCTGGCTTTGATAATAGAGAGGTTTTTGTATTTTGTCAGGCATGGCTTTGATACCCGCGTAGGATTTTTGCGATTCAGCCAGGTCTTAAGAAACCAGGGAACAAGCGCAGCACTTGCCTACGCCAATCAGAAAAAAAATCCATTGTTTGGATTATTTACAGTTGCCCTGCAGAATCAACATCTTGACGCAGACAATCTTTATGATGTGTTATCCAGTTATGTGATTGAAGAAAAGCTGAAATTTGATAGATACCTCGGTGGTATGGGCACTTTGGCAAATGCAGCAACCTTACTGGGATTGCTCGGGACTGTAACTGGATTGATCCGTGCATTCCATAACATTTCTATAACGGGTTCTGGTGGTCCTGCAGTGATTTCTGCAGGAATTGCTGAAGCATTGCTAACAACTGCGTTCGGTCTATTTATTGGTATCCCCACGCTATTCTTCTATAATTATTATACGAAGAAGAGCAATGAACTGGCAATGAGTCTTGATGGTGTGTGTGATAAGGTGATTGTATTATTGGAAACAATGAAGAAAAAATCAGGGGTTGTTAATCCTGAACCTGTAGTCACGCCGAAACCAACGCCTCCGCCGCCACCGCCAGAAGACACCACCTGGAAGTTTTGAGATATGAGAAAGAGAAAACGGATGCATTTTGGAACAGAGTCGCAGGGGTTAATCCTTAACTCACTCGTTGATATTGCACTTTCTCTGGTAATCGGATTTATTGTCGCAATTCCTTTGTTTTTTGAATCCGGAATTTTTGTGAATGCACCAGGTGTAGCATCTGGTTCAGCAACTGAAGTAAGTGATATAAAGGTAAATATTCACCTCTTGAATGATGGTGGCATATTATTGAATGAAGAACCGGTTACCTACGAAAGATTGGAAGAATTACTACCTGAATTGCTTGCAAGAAGTCTGGAGAAAAGAGTCATCGTGTCTACGGATACAGAGGTTACCTATGAACGGGTTATTCAAATTCTTGATCTGGCAAAACAAAAAGGTGCAGGAGAGCTTGCATTGCTCAGGAGTGTTAGATGAAAAGAATGGAGAATGTTGATATTCTGCCTATGGCTGCAGTGGCGTTAATGGTGGTTTTGATGATGATGATTCTTGCGCCTATGACAATGACCCATACCAATACACCAGTTGAGGTACCAAAGGCACATACTGCTGAAGCAAAAACCGAAGAGAATTTTACTGTTACTTATACAACAGATCAAAGATTGTTTATAAATGATCAACCCATATCTCCGGATGATTTTGAGAGGATTGTTCAAGAGGCAGTTGAAAAGGATCCTTATCAACTGATTGTGATTCGTGCGGACAGGAATGTATTACATAAGGATGTGCTTGAGATCCTTGCCAAGGTTAAGCAGGCAGGAGCAAAACGCATTGCCTGTGCAACAAAAAAACCTAAGGGTGAATAATGTTAAAAGATAAGAGACTTGATATTGGTATTGTGATTTCAATAATTGTTCATATTTTGTTATTTCTACTTTTTTCACGTTCCAGTGCAGCATCCACGGGTAGTTATGAAGACATTAAGGAAGTGACATTTCTTGACCAGTCATACCGTCCTGAAGTAGCAAAGGTTGTCTCAAAAGGTTCTATATGGGGTGAGGTCAGTGAAACTCCTGCACCTTCCACCGGCACTTATGGTGGCAGTGATATTGTGACTCCAGCAATTGACCTGAATGTAAAACTTGACCGGAGTCAGGCAAAGATTGACCTTGACCGATATGCACCGCAAGAAGGGGTTGGTGAGGTGATAAAGATTGGCAGCACAAAGAATGGAACTATGAAATCAACAGAAGAAATACTTGCAGAAAAGCCAATCTCACTGGCAAAAAATCTGCCCCGTGGTTCAGGCACAGAAGGTGGAACAGGCATTGGTGTGTATGGTGGCATTGGAAAACAGGCACCGACACCGACAATAAAGATTGATAAAAAACCACCACCAACAACCCCGACTTCCCAGATCGGCAAACAGGTAGAGGCAAAGATAGAAGAAAGATTGAAGGTTGAGACAAAAGGTACGGCAATATCCCTTGCCGGACCAATTGCAGACCGGGAGATATTGAGAAAGTTACTTCCTCAGTATCCTGCCTGGTGTTTGCAAAGGGGTATCTCAGGGGTTGTGAAGATAAGGGTTGAGGTCAATCCTGAAGGCAGTGTGCGTGAAAATATCAGGATTGAAATCTCTTCAGGCTATCCTGATCTTGACCAGAGTGTTGTGAATGCAGTCAAGGTATGGTTATTTGCTCCGCTTCCAGCGAGTGTGAAACAAGAAATTCAGTGGGGTATTATTACCTTCAGATTTGTTTGTGGTTAAGAGGAGGAAATCGTGAATTTCTTATTGATCATATTTCTATTTGCGCAGGAAGCAAAAAAATCTGAACATGAGATCGGTGAAGAGGTAATCAAGGGTGAATTGAAATTTAAGATAACTGACCCAAAGATTTATTTACAGGTGGGTATTAATCCATTTGCTCCTCTGGATTCAATAATTTCCAAGGAACAGTATATATTTGATGAGAAACTTTATGCTACAATAGATGCGTTGAATACTCCAATTCTTTATCTGCACAGTGAATACTTAAGGGTGCCGCTTGTGGCAAGATTTATGTATGGCAGTATTGCTCTTTTTGTTCCTAAGTTTGAGAAAACCGTTTCTTCCTGGGAATTGGTGATTACTGATGCCAAGGGTGAAGTGGTAAGACGTTATGCCCAGCGCGGGATACCGCCACCTTCTTTATACTGGGATGGCAGAACTGACAAGGGCGAAATGTGCAATATGGGTGAGGTCTATAATTATGTATTTACTGCGTTTGACGCAATTGGTAACCCTACGCGCATTTCAGGTCGTGCTTATAAATTCAATGGCATTGTCTATGAAGAAAAGGGCAGTACCATAATTGCCGTATCAACAAAAGTTTTATTCAATGAGAATTCAGCAAACCTGACAGGTGAATCAAATCCTTATGTTGAGGAGATTGCCAATCTTGTAAAAGAAAAGTTCAAAAAAGAAGTGGTTGTCTACTCCTACTCGGAATCAGAGGCGCTTGCCCGTTCAAGAGGAGAGGTTATCTTGAATGAGATTACAAAAAGGACAGTACTGCCTGATAAGGGTGTAAGCACCACGCCAAGGTTTATTCCGGGTTTATTGCCCAAATACTCAAAGATAGAAATTGTAGTGCAGTAGATTTTTTTCATTTAATTCAATTTTGAGGAAATTCACAGACAAAGCAGTAATCCTCATTTAGTCCTTAAATATCGTATCTATCAATGAATCATTATATATTTAATCCTGTATTGACTTGTCAAGGAATTTGAATATAATATGTTGGACGATACCTATTAGTGAAATACACGAAGTTTGAAGTTTTTCTAAACACCCCCTGAGTTCAAAAATAGAGACAAAAGGGGATTTTATCTGAAAAAAGGAGTGAATAATGGCATTACTTGAAATAAGATGGCATGGTCGGGGTGGCCAGGGTGCAAAGACCGCTGCCCTGCTCTTTGCTGATGCTGCAGTAGAAACCGGAAAATATATTCAGGCATTTCCTGAATATGGTCCGGAAAGAATGGGTGCACCGGTATTCGCATTTAACCGATTGTCAGATAAACCCATTCTCCAGCATTGTGGAATAAAAAATCCGAATATTGTGGTGGTACTTGATGCGACTTTGATGGAAACAATAGATATCACTGAAGGTCTGGCTGATGATGGGACGATATTGGTAAATACCCAGAAGACTGCTCAGGAAATAAGAGAACAACTGAAAATCAGAAAACAAAAGGTATATGTGGTGGATGCGAGTATGATTTCAAAAGAGATTTTGAAAAGGGATATTCCGAATACACCTATGTTGGGTGCCTTGATTAAAGTTTCCAAACTGCTTGAATTCAAACCAATGCTTGAATCGGTGAGGAAGAGACTTGAACATAAATTTCCAAATCGTCCTGATGTTGTGGAAGGGAATATTAAGGCAATAGTTCGTGCTTACGAGGAGGTCAAAGAATGAAGAAAGAGAAAAAAGGCTGGAAAGAATTACCTGTAGGTCTTGCCTGGGAATCAGGCTCAAGCAAAGAATTTGAAACTGGTGATTGGCGCAGTGATAAACCAATCTGGGACGAGAAAAAGTGTACGCACTGTTTGATCTGCTGGATATACTGCCCGGATTCAGCGATAATTGTAAAAGACGGAAAAGTGCAGGGTATAGACTATAAGTATTGCAAGGGTTGTGGAATATGTGCAGAGGAATGCCCACCAAAGATAAAGGCAATTACAATGGTCAGGGAGGAAAAATGATTGTTGCAAGAACCGGTAATGAAGCAATGGCTGAAGCAATGAGGCAGATAAATCCGGATGTTGTAGCCGCATATCCGATCACTCCCGCCACTGAAGTTGTCCAGTTGTTTGCATCCTTTGTGGCTGATGGTCTTGTGACAACTGAGTTTGTTCCTGCGGAAAGCGAACATTCAGCGCTCAGTGCCTGTGTTGGTGCTTCTGCTGCTGGTGCAAGGGTGATGACTTCAACTTCTTCCCAGGGCCTTGCCTTGATGCATGAAATTCTGTTTATTGCCGCAGGTATGAGATTACCAATTGTCATCTGCCTTGTTAATCGTGCCTTATCAAGTCCAATCAATATCCACTGTGATCACTCTGATTCACTTGCTTCAAGGGATTCAGGCTGGCTCCAGATTTTTACGGAAAATACCCAGGAAGCTTATGATACGACAATAATGGCGGTGAA
>JBDRWH010000053.1:0-10140 GCA_039802325.1 Caldifarciminota bacterium | reverse complement strand
TTATACCAGTAGGTAATTCATAAACAAGCAGATTACGCGCAAGACCATCAGCAAGTAACAAAAATGTTGCACCTAAGAATAATGAACCTGCAAGATTCTTGATGTGTTTTGGTCCAAATAACATTCTGGAAATATGGGGAATGACTAATCCCACAAAACCGATCGCACCAACAATTGACACCACAAAACTGACAAGCAATGTGACAACCACAAAGACTTCAATGGAGAACCGCTGAACATCAATACCAAGACCTGCTGCACTTTCAGTGCCAGTACAAATAATATCAAATTCACGATAGAATCTATAAAGATAGAAAATCAATATTATTGAAAAAACCAGAAGAATTATTATCATTGTGCGATTTTCAGGTGTAATGATAATGCCAAGATAGCCCATTAATAGATAGAGAATTTCATACAGTTCTTTTCTGCCTGCAATCATTACGATCATTACAAGCGAACTACATAAAAAACTCATCACCACACCCGCCAGAATCAACCTGTCACGCAGAAGGCCACCTTCTATCCTGGCGATGGCAAAAACAAGAACACCCACGAGCAATGCTCCGGCAAATGCAAAGATGGGATTTGAATAGCCGAATAGCACAATGCCCGTTGCTGCGCCCAGTGCTGCACCTGATGCAGAACCCAAGGTATATGGCTCTACAAGTGGATTTCCAAAGAGCCCCTGAAGAATATTACCGCTGAAAGCAAGTATACTACCTGCATATATTCCCAATATTATGCGATAAATCCGTAGTTGTAGTATTTCACCTGTCATTGTACCGGGTCCGACAAAAAGTTCAAGCGCCACAGAAATCAGAAACACTATGATAAGAATGACCGTCTTACTCAAATACCTTCTCCAGTTGCTCAAAACCAAGTACAAGTCTTGGACCCGGTCTCATAAGCCAGTCCTGGTTTAGATCTTCATAGACTTTCTTATTCCTTATGGCAGTTATTTTGTTCCATCCAATGCGTCTGTCAATCTTTTCAGGATGGAGTATGATAATCACTTCAGGGTTTTTCGCTATTATTTGTTCCTGACTAATGACCGGATAGTCTTTTTTCAAATCTGAAAAAATATTTTCACCACCTGCCATTTCAATCAATTCATTAAGAAATGATTCGCCACCAATAGTGATCAAGGGTCTTGCACTGATTTCAACATAAACTTTAACCTTTTTCTTACCGCGATTCACAGGTTTTATGTTTGACTGCATATAAGCAACAATAGAATCTGCGGGTCTTTCCTGCTTTATGATTCTGCCGAGTTTCATAATTTCTTGATAAATGTCCTCTAATGTTTCTGGAGAGGTGGTGAAGACATTGACCCTGAATTTTTCAAGTTGATTTTTAATCCGCATCTGCTCTGGAAGGCTGACAATCACAAGGTCAGGCTTCAGACTAAGAATTCTTTCCAGGGATGGATTTGAAAAATCACCGACCTTATAGATTTTTTTTGCTGAATCAGGAAAATCGCAATAGGTGGTAACTCCCACAAGATTTTTCTCCGCACCCAGGGCGAATATGATCTCGGTCATGGCCGGGGAAAGAGAAACAATTTTAAAATCCTGAGTAACTGCGGGTTTGTCACATGAGACAATAATAAGAAAGAACAACATGAAACCAAAATACCTGCGCATATTAGAGATTATATTTATTCATAAAGAAAAATCAACGACTATTATTCAGATAATCAATCTCATTATTCCCCGCATTGTCTTTACCATGCTGTTTACAACACCACGACCTCTTTTTCCATTTTCTTTTCTCCTATTGACACTTTCCAAAATATATATAGAATAAATAGGTTATGAAGGACTTTAGCAAGGTAGTATTATTCAAATACCTTTCGCCGCAGGAAATGAACTGGATGATGGTGAAATGGGAACCAAGAGAGATTGTCCAGGATACTGTGATAGTAAAGGAAGGAACAACCGGTGATGAAATGTATCTGATTGAATCAGGAAAGGTGGAAGTTTTTCTAACCCGTGGTGACCTGGTGCTTGTCTTGTCAGAATTAGGGGAATCATCTTTCTTTGGTGAAATGGCAATTTTGACCGATAAACCACGTTCAGCTACAGTAAAGGCAAAGACTGATTGTCGGCTCCATGTGTTGAAGAAAAACCAGTTTATGGAAATTATCAATGAAAATCCAAAGGTTGCAGCAAAATTCCTTCTGGCGATGGGCGAAGACCTTTCGCATAGAATTATGACCACCAATGCAAACCTGGAAAACTATTTTTTGATAAACCGGGCAATTGTGGATAATGAGTCTTTCAGAAATCTTTATATTCTGACACACAAGGCCCCATCGTCTAGTGGTTAGGACATCACTCTTTCAAGGTGAAGATACGGGTTCGACTCCCGTTGGGGCCAGGCTTGCAATAGCGGTAAGGCAATCTCTCAATCTTGCCAGTCCATTTCAGTATCTATCCTTTGTTTAAGAAATTAATATTGTCAGATAATGGGCGTAGGTAATGAATCAAAATAATAAGGAGGTCTTTATGAAAAAACTTTTTCTCTTTTTGTTACTGTTGCCTGGTCTGTTTATGGCTCAGGAGATATCTGTCTATGGAAACCGTGGCATGTTCAAACTCCAGTATGCTGAACCCCATAATATGGGCGTACTTTCATTCCATTTGTCACCCGCAGAGCGGTATGAAGAACTGACCTCAGTACAACAAGGCATAAACACAACAGACCGCAAACATTTTTTTAATCTTTCAGAAGGTATCTCATATGCCGTGATTGATTATCTGGAACTTCGTTTTCGTATGACCGAGTTTCTGAAATGGTTTGAAATGAACAATTACCCGATAAAAAGAGGAGACCCTGATCCACCATGGGGTATTGAGACAATTGAGATTGGTGGTAAGGCAGGATATTGCATCACTGCTGACAAGAACACACCTTTAAAATATGCGTTTGGTGTTGAAGGGCATATCAACTGGGGACCTGCATTACCAGAAGATAAACAGGCATTTGACAAGGCATTTTATTCAGATTCATTTACCGATGCAGGTGCCACGCCTGTAACACCACATTTTCAACCTTATATCCCGCATGAACCTGATTATGCCGGAGTCGGCTTGATTGATTTCAGGGTAGGACCATTTGCATCACACCTGAACTGTGGTTATCTGATGACCGGTGTTGATCATCAACCAAACTATGTTGCTGATGCAGATTTTCATCCAAGACCAGATTATATCATTCATGGGGGTGGAGTAGAATTAATACCTTCTGAGGATGTGCGCATTCTCTGCGAGTTATATGGTTATTACGATATGGATGCGCAGGAAGAGTCTTTATGGATTACACCCGGGTTGAGATTTGGAGCAAGAAGTGTAAGTTTTGACCTTGGTTGTGAAATCGGACTGGTTGGCGGACCACTCAGCAGTAACTGGTGGAAGGCTTTCTTCAACATTTCTGGTGGTGCGGATTTAATCAAAAAAGTGGAAATCCACATACCGATTGCCAAGGTTTCCGGAAGGATCTATGATGCAAAAAGTGGCGAACCAGTTCTTGCAACCATCACCTTCCCTGGTTCAGAAAAACAGGCAGTTCAGACATCAGCAAATGGAACTTATGAAACATCTTTTTCACCGGGTAGTTTTAGAGTTCATGTCGAAGCTGAAGGTTATCGGTGGAAAGAACAGGGTGTAGTATTAAAGGATGGCGACCAGATTATCCTTGATTTTGCACTGAACAAGAAAGAGGTTGCCAAGGTAATTGGAAAGGTCTATGATGCAGAAACAAAACTTCCGGTTCTGGCAACCATTACCTTCCCCCAGAGTCAGTTTCCCTCAATAAGCTCGGATACCTCAGGAATGTATTCGGTTGTGCTTGTCCCTGGAACATTTAGAATTCATGTCGAGGCGACTGGTTATCAATTTGACGAAAAGGTTGTTACATTGCAAGAAGGTGACACAAAGGTCATTGATGTGGCTTTGAACAAAGTAAGTCTTGCCCAGGGAACGCTCGTAGGCAAAGTAGTTGACCGAGATGATGAAAAACCTGTCCTTGCCCAGATTTCCTTTGTTGATGTTAATATTCCTGCAATCTCTACTGACCCGGCAACAGGTATTTACAAAATCACCCTTACACCAGGGACTTATGTATTAAAAGTTGATGCCCAGGATTATATAACAGAAACAAGTCCGATCGTGATTGTCAAAGATGAAACAAAGGTGCAGAATTTCTCATTGCGCAAGGTGCCTAAGGTTGGTGAGAGAATAATTCTAAGGGGAATCTACTTTGACTTCAATTCCGCGGTGATCAAACCTGAATCATATCCGGTTCTTGATGATGCAGCAAAGGTGTTGATTGCCAAACCAAAAATGAGAGTTGAGATTGGTGGGCATACTGATAGTATTGGTTCTGATTCCTATAATATGCAACTTTCATATCAACGTGCCAATTCAGTAAAAGACTATCTTGTGCGGTACCATAATATTGACCCGTCACGTCTGGATGTCCGGGGCTATGGTGAATCTCAGCCCATTGCCGATAACCGTACAAAATCCGGTCGTGACCAGAACCGACGCATTGAATTCAAAATACTCAGCGTAGAATAAGAAAAATCAGGGGTTGGGAGCAATTATCCCAACCCCTTTACTCAGTACAAAAGTAGTATTTACGAGACCTCAAAAAATACCAAAAGTTATCTGGAAATATCTACGGAAACGATTTCGCGCTCAATCCTGTCCAGATAAAGAAGATTTCCTATTTTCATAAATATTTCATTTGCCTTCAAAAGAAGTTGCATAGCTTCTTGATACTTGCCCTGTTTCTTATAACTCATTCCTTGAAGAAAATATATCTCTGCAGTTATTGAGTTATCTGGTAAATTAAACATAATATTCAAAGCCTTGTTATAGTTTTCCTGTGCCTTCTTGTACTCTTTCAGTGCAGTGAAAACTTTTCCTTGATAAATATGTGAATATACACGGCGGCTGATATCCGGGTCGTTCTTCAATTTGGAATGAAGAATACCAGTAAATTTCATTGCCGCCCTTGCATTCTTCTGCACAAGTAAGTATTCAATTTTTTCAAACATACAATCATATACATATTGCTTCAGTTTTATCCGGTTAGCATAAGAAGTCGCCTTTTTCAAAAATACCAAACCCTGCTTGTATTTTCCCTGTTCCCGATAAAACTCACTCAGGTGATTGTTAACAAAAATATAAGCTTCAACAAAATCTGTCTCCTGGGCATATTTAAGAGCAGACTTATAGTTTCTCAATGCATCATCAATCATCAGTCGCCGATAGTAGATATTACCAAGATTATCATATAGAAAAACTATGTCCCGCCTGGCATTTATCAATTTTGCAATTGCCAACGCCTTTGTGCAGTACTCTTCAGATTTCTTCAAATTGTAATGAAAATACAGAGTACCGAGGTCCAACAAGGTAACAACAATGCCGCTCTGATAACCAATCTCTTCGTAGATGCTGAGTGCTTTCTTGTAATATTCTTCACTCAATGGAAAATTCAATTGCTGTTGATATGCCACAGCCATATCCAAGTAGCAAGCAGCCATTCCTTTCTTGTCATTTAGTTTCTGCCTGATCTCAAGACCCCTCTTAAAATATTTTATTGAACCTTCAAGGTCTCCGAGGTAAAGCAATGCCACACCTTCAGTGACAAGAATTACACCCAATTCCTGCCCCGGGATTTGTTTTGCCTTTTTCAACATTTGCTCACACTCAACCTTTGCTTTTGCATATTGACCAAGCCGGGTATAAACCCACACAATTCCTGCCCTGAATTGGTATGATGCACTTATTTGTTTGGTCAGTCTCAAGCCACTTTTGTAGTATTTCAGAGATTTCTTGTATTCCCCTATATTCTCATAAATCTGACCGAGTTTGTTATAGATCTTATAGTCATTGGGATTTATGTTAAGACAGGCATTCAGATGATTTATTGCCCTTTCATTTTCACCCATAAGATAATAGATTTCAGAAAGACTAAATTTTATCTTGAAAATCTCATCAAGTTTGTCTTCAAATTTCAAGGCACTGGTAAAAAACTCTACCGCTTGCTTGTGGGCATAGTTTTCTTTGCATTTTATCCCCGCCTGTTTTGAATAGACAAGTGCCTTTAATGGATCATTGGCGATAATGAAATGATGGGCAAGCAATTCATAGTAATTAGGTAAACTACTATGAAAATATTTCTCCATTGCCTCGCCTGTCTGACGATGGTATCTTATCAAATCTGCGCGATTGATATTTCTGTATATGATCTGCCTGACAATATCCTCGCTAAAAAAGAAAGCATCAGCACTTCGTTCTCTAATAAACCCCAATTTCAACAGACGGTCAATGGCATCCATTGTTTCACCAATATTTTTCTGAGCGCAAAGTGCGATTATCTCGTCATTGAATTCCTGTCCATAAACAGCACAGATTTCCAGAAATACCTTCGTTTCTGAATCAAGAAATTGTATCTTGCGCAAAATAGTTGCTTCAATACTTTGGGGTACTTGTATCTCCTTGTCAAAGAGAAGAACCCATTCTTTTCCATCATAAAAAATTTTGTTCTGTCTTTCCAGTTCCCTCAATAATTCTTCTGCATAGAACGGATTACCACCGCTTAAACCATAAATAAATTTTGCCGTTGACTGTGCGACACTGCCCATAATCACTTCAAGGAATTTAAAGGTCTGTGCCTCATTCAAAGGCGACAATTCAAGCCTGTTATACAGATTCTCTCTTGCCCATATCCCCAGGAAATCAGCAACTGGTGCGGCTTTTATTTCTTCAGTGCGATATGTTCCCAAAATCGCAAAGTTGTTATGCGTACTTCTAATCAAGAAATCCAGCAACTCACAGCTTGAGCGGTCAGTCCAGTGCAAATCATCAATCAGCAAAATCACAACCCGTGGTGACAGAAGTTCAGTCAATCTATTGAAGAAAATATTAATGCTATCAAATAGACGATATTTGTCCAATTCTTCTATCTTTGTGGATACTGTCCTTTCTTCGGGCAACAACTTCATTATCTCCTGTCGGAAAACTTCAGGGACCTGTTTGAGCACGCGCTGAATAAGAGCAAAGTCTTGATTCACAAATTCTTTGAACATATTACGAAATGGATGGTAGGGAACCGAAGCAAGTGCCGCATACGAATTTGCCCTGAAGTATACGCAATCCGGAAAAAGCCTTTTCACTTCTAAGGCAAGCCTTGTCTTTCCAACACCGGCTACACCACTGATGAAGATTGTATGATACTCTTTTAATTGACGCATGCACCAGTTAAGCTCTTCTTCACGTCCGACCGTAACTTTCACTGGAAATTCTAACTTCTTTGTAATTTCTGCCTTTTGTCCAATACGATTTTTTCCATCTTTCTTCGCCTGATACATAAGGGTATCTGCGTAGTTTATCAATGCCTCAATGTTGGTTCCATCATCAGGATAAACTGCACAACCAATACTGCACAAAATCTTGTGATCAACTATGAAAGTCTGTCTCAGACTGGTTAGAATCCGCTGGGCAAGTTCCAAAATACCGCGTTCATCTGTATTGGGAACAAGCACAATAAATTCGTCTCCGCCATAACGCACAAGGTTATCAACTTCTCTTACTGTTTTCTTCAAAAAGTTACTTATTTCAATTAATACCCTATCACCTTCAAGATGGCCATAATTGTTGTTTATGTCACGGAAATTATCAAGGTCTATAACAATGAGCCCGAATTTTGTTGCAAAACGATTTGCCCGCTTTATTTCGTTATCAACCCAGTAGTATAAGAATCGCCGATTATAAATACCGGTCAATTCATCATAATAAATCTCTCTCATTATATGATTATATTCAGAAAATTTACTGAGTCAATTTAGATTTTTTTCACCTGATAACCTGATACTCTGATACCCTGATGTTCTTCTCTCACTCATACCTCAATGCCTCAATGGGATTGAGCGATGCAGCCTTGCGTGCTGGATACATGCCAAAAAATATTCCAACTGCTGAAGAAAATCCAAACCCTAAAAGAATCATCCAGAGACTCACCGCTGCTTTCAGGGGTGAAACAATGGAGATTATCCAGGCAAGCAAAACACCAAGGATTATGCCTATTATACCACCAACCAGTGCAAGAACAGACGATTCAGTCAGAAACTGGAATAATATATTTTGATTGGATGCACCGATTGCCTTGCGAATGCCAATTTCTCTTGTTCGTTCTGCAACTGAAACAAGCATAATATTCATTATCCCGATTCCACCAACGATTAAAGATATTACTGCAATGGCTACGATGGCAACAAAACCCACTCGCGTAATATTCTGATATAACTCAAACAACATCTGTTGGGTTCCTAACTCAAAATCATCAGGCTGGTCAAGGCGGAGCCCATGCCTGCGTCTCATCAATTCCCTTATCTCGTCCATTGCCTGCTCCACCCTTTTGGGTTTGGGTACAACACTTAGTGTATAGCCACCAAAAGCCCTTTCAAACACAGTAGTTCTTTTGCGTGGAAATGCCTTCTCATAAAATGTATATGGAATAGCAATGAGATTATCCATACTTTGACCCAGAAATGAACCCCTCTCTCTGTATATACCAATAATCTTTATCCGATGGGCACCAATACTTAGGTCCTTACCGAGTGGTGATTCATCTCCAAACAGGTTTTTTGCAACATAAGAACCAATAATTCCAACATTTCTTTTGTGCAATATGTCATCACTATTGAGATCACGTCCGGACTCAACAAAATAGTTATGCGCCTTTGAAAAATCTTCATTTGAACCCTCTATGGAAGTCATTGCAATCTCTTTATCACGATATTTCAATTTTGTATAATTCTGTTCAATTGTAGGTATCGCAGTTTCTACTGAAGGGAGCTGTTTAATTACCAGTGCGTCTTCAGGTGTTAAATCAGGACGTTTTGCAATTTCTTCAAAGTTTGTCGGACCCATACGAACCATTGAATATTTTGTAATGAATATCAGGTCCGAACCAATAGACCGTATTTGCTTTGCCACTGATTGATTCAACCCTTCAATCAATGAAAGAATCGCAATGACGGTTGTAACGCCAATGATAATGCCCAAGGTCGTCAGAAAAGAGCGCATCTTATGGGTTTTGAACGTTTGAAGTGCTAAATTGAGTATCTCCGCCATATTACCCTATTGGTATCAGGATACCAGAATATCCGTTGGTTGGTATCAGGACAACAGGATATCAGAGACTGATAAATTCCTGATAACCTGATATTCTGATAAACTACCTCCTGATGACCTGATATTCTGATATTCATCCTATCGTTCCTCCACAATCTTCCCATCAATAAGTTTAATTATTCTTCGGGCATGCTGGGCAATATTGGGGTCGTGAGTTACAATAACAACAGTATGTCCTTCTTTATGCAATCTATCAAACAATTCCATGATTTCTTTCCCTGTCTTGGTATCAAGATTTCCTGTGGGTTCATCAGCAAAAACTATCCTCGGATTGTTGACCAATGCGCGGGCAACTGCTACACGCTGGCATTCACCACCAGACAATTCATTAGGCTTATGCTTCATTCTCTCTAAAAGACCTACTTTCTTCAAAATTCCTTCTGCCCGTTCTATTCTTTCTTTTTTGTTGACACCCGCATATATCAAAGGCAATGCTACATTTTCGAGTGCTGAAAGCCGGGTCAAAAGATTGAAATTCTGAAAGACAAATCCAATGGATTGATTTCTGATCTTTGCGAGTTCCGCATCAGAATAATCCGAAACCCTTGTATTTTCAAGATAGTATTCTCCCTTGGTTGGTGTATCAAGACAACCCAAAATATGCATCAGGGTTGATTTGCCTGAACCAGAAGGACCCATAATTGAAAGATATTCGTTCTCTTCAATCTCCAGGCTCACGCCCCGCAATGCCTCAACATCAACCTTGCCAAGGCTGTATTTTTTGTATATTTCTACTGCTTTGCAGAGCATTTTCAAAAGTTGGCAGTAAATAGTTTTGCGGTTTCGCTGCCTGTATCGTTTGTCGTAAATGGTCTGTGGAATCTCCTTCTCAGATGATAAAATTTTGGGGATGGTAGTACAAAAAACTTCAGATACCTTCTAATCATCTGCCTTTTTCCCTCCTTCTTTAGATTCCACCTTTGCTCCATCC